>NZ_JBNPOK010000002.1:0-157122 GCF_050315135.1 Collinsella sp. SGI.033 | reverse complement strand
TTGTTTTTTCCGATATGGATGGAACACTGTTGACGAGTGACAAGCAGATGAGCGACGCCACCTGGACGATGCTCGACGAGCTCGCACGTCGCGGCATTGAGTTTGTACCGTGCACGGGGCGTCCGCTGTCGGGCGTCTTTGAGGCCATCCTCGCCCATCCTGCCGTGCACTACGCAGTCTGCGCCAATGGCGCTAGCGTCTGGCAGCTCGACGAGGATGTGCCCACCGATGCCTCACGCGCCACGCGCATATTGAGCCGACCGCTCGACCGCGCCATCGCCCACCGCGTCCATAGCATTGCCGCCGGCCACGATGTGACCTTCGATATCTTCGCGGACGGGCGGTGCTTCCTCCCCCGCTCGCTCTACACGCGCCTGGACGAATTCTGCGGCGGAGATCCTCACATCGCGGCTTCGCTCAAGCGCACGCGAACGCCGATCGACATGGATATCGACAGCAAAATCGACGAGGCCGAGGTGCTCGAACGCATCGCCATGTACTGGCACGACTCAGCCGACCGCGATGCTATCGTGGCGGCGCTCGACACGCTCGAAGGCATTGAGGTCACGCGTTCGTACGCCATGAATATCGAGGTCATGGCCGGGGGCGCCACCAAGGGAACGGCATTGGCTTGGCTATGTGGGCATCTGGGCGAGCCTCTCGCCGACGCCTGGGCGTTCGGCGACAACATCAACGACATCCCCATGCTGCAGGTAGCGGGCCACGGTACGGCGATGATCAATGCCGAGCCCGAGGACCGCGAAGCCGCCGGCGCCATCACCGAATACGACAACGACCACGACGGCGTCGCCCGCGCCATCATGGCCGCCCTCGCCTAGCAGCAGCAACCCGGCAGGGTAGCTAATTTGGGACGGGGCTTTTTTAGCTACCCTGGTCACAGTAGTCGTTGGGGGCACTCTTCGCGGGGCGCTGCAAGGACTGTCCCCATCTGCCGAATTAGGCGAGACTCTCCAGCACGCGACGGAGCTCCTGCTGAACGGCGTGGTCGCTGTTGCAGCCTACGACGCGATCAGCAACCGCCTTGAGCGCGGGGCGCGCGTTTTCCATCGCGCAGCCCGTGCCGACAAAGCGAATGATCTCGTAGTCGTTCATCGAATCGCCAAATGCCATGATCTCATCGCGCCCAATGCCGTAATGCTCCGCGAGCTGCGCGATGCCAGAGGCCTTCGACACGCCGGGCTGCACGGCATCGATCCACGCGTTGCCCGAAGGCGCAAAGGTAAAGAACTGGCCGAGCTCGCGCTGCAGTACGTAAGCGCTGTCCATAACGGCACCATCATCGCAAAAGATACTCGCCTTGATGATATTTACGCTGGGATCGGGCAGCTCCCAAATGCGCTCGGCATTGGGAAGGTCCTTATCCACCTCGCGCACGAACTTACTCTCGTCATCGAGCAAGAAGGACTTGGTTCGGTCAAAGAGTGCAAGATGCAGATTGGGAAACGTCGCGACGGCCTGGGCTAGCTTTCGAATCGCCAGGTGCGAATACACCTCACGGCCTACCATTTTGCCGTCGGCGTAGACCTGGGCACCGTTAGCTGCGACAAAGTCCATTTTGTCGCGAACGGGCGCAAAGAACTCGCACAGGCGATCGTAGCGGCGGCCTGACGACGCGGCAAAATGCACGCCATGCTCGCGTAGTGCCAGGATCAGTTCGTAGGTCTCGGGCGGTACCTGGCTATTCTCATCAAGCAACGTGCCGTCCATATCGGATGCAATCAGCTTAAACATAGAAAAGCTCCCCTCGGGCTTGCTGGAATCGAACGTGTATCCGATTCCAACGTACCCAAAGGGAGCTCAAATAAGACCCCGCAGTCATAAACGTTACATAGACCTGGCAAATAGCTCACGCGCGCCAGAGAGCCCACGGTCGCGGCGTCAGGCGACACGCCAAAGAGTGTCCCCAGCGACTAGTCGTTTAAGAACGTCCCCGATGATTAGTCGGCGTAGGTGAAGGTGGTGACGTCGAACATGCCCTCGGGGCGGATGCGGAGCGTCGGGATGACCGGCAGGGGCAGGAAGATGATGCCCATGATGGGGTCGAGCGGCGGCTCAATACCCATGGCGCGCGCCTTGACCATAAAGTCGTCGTGCTGCGCTGCGACATCCTCGGCCGTGCCCTCGCTCATCAGGCCGCCGAGCGCCAGTGGAATGCGCGCCACGACCTCGCCGTTGCGCACCAGCACGTGACCGCCCTGGCCCACGGCCTCAACAGCAGCCATCATATCGGCGGCGTTGTCGCCCACCACGCACACGTTGTGCGAGTCGTGGCCGATCGTGGAGGCAATGGCACCACCGGTGATGGTGAAACCGCGCACCCAGCCGCGACCGATATGCTTGCCGACCAGGCCCAGGCCAGCGGGGCCGTCGCCGTCGACGCCCTCGGCTTGCAGCGACACGCCGCGGCCATGGCGCTCAATCAGCATAATGCGGCGCAGGCCCTCGGCGCTCTCGGGGCGAGCCATACCCGTGATGGCCTTACCCGGCACCACGTCAATCACAGCCTCGCCCGGCTTAAAGGCATAGTCGAACACGTCGAGCGAAAGCTTCGGCAGCTTAACAGAGGCGCGCAGCTCGTCGGCAAGGGCTGCAACCTCAGCCATCTCGGGTGCGATCTCGCCCACAAAGGTGCCATCCTGCGCCACCAGAGCACCGGCGGCATATACGCGATGCGGGGCCGTGGCAAACGTCAGATCGTTGAGCACCAGCAGGTCGGCACGCTTGCCCGGAGCGATGGCGCCGCGGAGCTCATGCGGGTCACGACAGCCGTGGTCCAGGCCAAAGGCCTCGGCCGTGGAAAGGGACGCCATAGAGATGGCGACCACCGGGTCGATGCCGGCCTCGATGGCCACGCGGCAGGCGTTGTCGATCATGCCGGTCGAAAGCGCGTCGGAGGGGGCGCGGTCGTCGGTCGCAAAGCAGCAGCGGCGAGCACGGGCGGGGTTTTCCAGCAGCATAGGCGACAGGTTGGCAAGATCATGGCTGCAGGTGCCCTCGCGCAGCATGACATACATGCCGCGGGATAGCTTGTCGAGCGCTTCCTCGGGAATCGTCGACTCGTGGTCGGCGATAATACCCGCCGCGGCATAGGCGTTGAGATCCTTGCCGGCAACAAGCGGAGCATGACCGTCAACCTGCTTGGACGGTGTCTGGTTGGCAGCATCGATGCGAGCGCAGGTCTCGGGGTCGGCCATAAAGACACCCGGCAGGTTCATCATTTCGCCCAGACCAAAGACGTCGCCCGGATGCTCGGCAAAAAACGCCTGCATATCGGCAGCGGTGATGACGGCACCGGCCTGCTCGTCGGGCAGTGCGGGCACGCACGAAGGCATCATGTACTTGATGGAGATGGGTGCGCGACAACCGTCCTCGATCATAAAGCGCAGGCCGTCTAGGCCGGAAACGTTAGCGATCTCGTGGCTGTCGGCAATAGCGGTGGTGGTACCACGCGTCGCCGCCATGCGCGCATACTCGGCGGGACGGATGTTCGAAGACTCGATATGCAAGTGTCCGTCAATAAAACCGGGTGCGAGATAGCGACCCTGACAGTCGATAACCTCAGCTGCCTCGTACGTGCCAGCAGCTTCATCTCGACCATCGTAGAGAACACCGACGATCACGCCGTCCTTGACGGCGACGTTACCGGGCGCCACGCGCTGACCGTACACATCAACGATCTGTGCGTTGGCAAACAGCGTGTCGACGGGCACGCGGCCCTCGGCGGCATCGATCACAGACCTCATGACCTCAACGGACATACATACTCCTTTAACCGTAGAAAAAAGCTGCGGAGCGGACAGACCTTCACCGCAGCAAGCCAATAGCCATTGTATGCCCAAACGATGGGCCAGCAATACGCCCCTCTGCTTAACGGCACACACCACTTGGCGCAATGGGGACAGGCTGCTTTGCACCAAAAAGAAACGTCCCTAAGTGCCAACCAGGACAACGCCGTAGGTGGAGGACGGACAGCGAGCGGACTCCAGAGCGAACAAATTGGCATGAAAAGAGGACGGCATAGACCTTCTGGTCATGCCGTCCTCTTTGAATGACAAGTTGTCGCTCTGGAGCCCGCGCAGCGTCGACCGGTCCGCCGTTCGTTAGAACGGCGGAACTGAGGGCAGCGTCGAGCTGTTACGCGGTTTGGTAAAACCGCGTAACTAAATCAGCTTAAAGCCCTTGCGCTTGCCCACGGAGAGGGTGTCGCCCAGCTTGAGGGTACTGGGGTCGATGTTGTAGCTCTTGGGAGCCACGGCCTTGCCGTTGATCTTGACACCGCCGCCATCGATGTCGCGACGAGCCTGGCCGGCGCTGGCCGAAAGACCCAGGTCCTTGAGCAGGCCGGCAAGGTAAATCTGGCCCTCGTCGTTTACGGTCAGCTCAATATGCTTCTCGGGGAAGTCGGCGAGCTGGCCCTCCTTGAACACGCGGTCGAACTCGGCCTGAGCCTCGTCGCCGGCACCGGCGCCGTGGTAGGTGTCGCACAGGTCGCGGCCCAGAGCGCGCTTGAGCTCATAGGGATCGGCAGAGCCATCGGCCAGGGCAGCGTCGATCTTGTCGACCTCGGCCGGGGTGAGCGAGCTCGCCAGGCGGTAGTACTTGCCGATCATCTCGTCGGGGATGGACATGGTCTTGCCGAACATATCCTTAGGCGCGTCGGTCAGACCGATGTAGTTGCCATAGGACTTGGACATCTTACGGACGCCATCGGTGCCCTCGAGCAGCGGCATGGTGAGCGCGATCTGCGGCTCCATGCCCATCTTCTCCATGAGCTCACGGCCGGCGAGCAGGTTGAAAAGCTGGTCGGTGCCGCCCATCTCCACGTCAGCCTTGATCATGACCGAATCGTATGCTTGCATCACGGGATACAGGAACTCGTGCAGGGCGATCGGCGTCTGGGACTGATAGCGCTTGGTAAAGTCATCGCGCTCAAGAATGCGGGCGACGGTGAACTTGGAGCACACCTGCAGCAGACCGGCCAGGTCCATCGACAAGATCCAGTCGCCGTTGTGCACGATGGTGGTCTTCTCGGGGTCCAAGATCTTCATGGCCTGGCTCACGTAAGTCTCGGCGTTGGCCTCGATCTGCTCCTGAGAAAGCTGCGGGCGGGTGGAGTTCTTGCCCGAAGGATCACCAATCAGCGCGGTACCGTTGCCGATGATCAGGGTGACGTTATGGCCCAGGTCCTGGAACTGGCGCATCTTGCGCAGGGGCACGGCGTGGCCCAGGTGCAAGTCGGGGCTGGTGGGATCGACGCCGAGCTTGATGTTGAGGGGCTCACCCTTCTCAAGCTTCTTACGAAGGTCGGCCTCGGGGACGATCTTCGCGGCGCCCGAGGTGATGATACGCATTTGCTCGTCAACAGACAGCATTGGGTATCCTCCTTTTGCTATAGCACCCTCGCCGAAAACGGCGGTGCTGGAAGTCCATAAACTCTCATATGATAACAAACTGACGCGACGCGGCACCTACGACAGGAAAATCCTCGTCCTGCCGCATGCGTCGATGGCAACTGGCAGACGTGTACCGTCACGCTCAACCAGATAGCGCGTCTGCCGGCGACGCAAGCAGTCGCGGCAACAGGCCTGTCCCGTCGCATCGGTGGCACAGACGCCCTCTGCGGTCAGCAGGCAGTGCTCGCACACCATAAGCTCGGGACGGTCGGTATCGACGGGGCCCAGGACGCCAGGACAGGCGGCAAGCTCGGCAACGCGTTTCGCATCGTGAGCGACAAGTTCGGCAGGCAAAAACACGCGCTGCGCCCCAAGCCCTCGCAACCAGGCGAGCGTTGCCCGGTTCGCACAGAACACCGGCGCTGCCACGTCAAAGACGACGCGCAGTTCGCGAGCTATCGCCACTTGTCCCAGATTACGACAGACGATGCGGCCGGCGCGCTGCATGAGCGACCGAGTGCGCTCGATATCGCCCACACGGCAGACCTCGTCGAGCACAACAGTCGCATCGGACAGGTCGAGCTCTTCGTTCGGGTCCTGGTCCATCAGCTGCCAGGCAAAGACCAAGCGAGCGGCGACAGACTCTTCAGGTTCTTCCGGCTGCGCGCCACCATCCATCAGAACGCCCGCAAACGGCAGTGTCTCGACAGCGCGTTTCGCAAGCACGACCGCATCGGCCTCGGCCCGCATGCGCTCCAGCGCCGCCGCCGTTTGCTCAAGCACGCCAGCGCTGCGAATCAGATACACTTCGCAGCCCGCGTCGACCTTGCGCTTGCAATGGACAACGATGCGCTCCCCCGCCTCGGCATCCACCGGGCAGGGAACTTGCGGCCAGCGTTTAGGTACATCGGGGCGCGCGTCGGCGCCCGGGTAAAACCTGATCTCGAGCGTATCGCCCGCCGCCACGGCGGCATCGAGCTCGACGGTCACCTCCTCGTGTCCCACGGCAACCAAACGGCCCACACGCACGCCCTGGTTGATCGCGCGTTCAAAACTCATAAGCTCCGCGCCCGAGCGGCCTCGCAGATACGCGTCGGTAAACCCGCGGTTAAACGACCTTCCCAGCTCACGTTCGAGCGCCCGCACGGCATCGGGATCCCACGCGCCATCACGCAGCATATCGAGCGCCCGGCGCCACGCCCGCACCACGTTGTAGACGTAGTCGGGGTTCTTCATACGCCCCTCGATCTTGAGCGACGCCACCCCAGCAGCAACAAGCTCGGGTAAATGAGCAATGCCCAGATAGTCACGCGGGCAGAGCAGACGATCGCCTTCGACGGCAACGACGCTCTCCCCAGCCTCATCCACCAAATCGTATGCCAGGCGGCACGGCTGCGTGCAGTCGCCACGCATCGCCGACCGTCCGCGCCGCAGGGCCGAAAACTCGCACGCGCCCGAATAGCCAATGCATATGGCGCCATGGCAGAACACCTCGATGGGCACACCGGTAGCGCAGAGCGTCGCAATCTCTGCCACGGTCAGCTCACGCGCCGTCGTCACGCGCTCGACCCCCAACTCGTCAGCCGCCAAACGCACGGCCCCCTTGCTATGGACGCCCGCTTGGGTGGACAGATGAATCTCGACCCCCGGAATTGCCGCATGCAGCGCGCGGGCTAGGCCCGCATCTGCCACGATCAGTGCATCGGCGCCTAGCGCATGCGCATGTGCCCCCAGTGCCACGGCTTCGGACAGCTCGTCGTCGAACACGAATACGTTGAGCGTCACGTACACGCGCACACCATGGGCGTGCGCCACGGCACACCCGCGCGCAAATTCGTCGTCACTAAACCCGTGCGCACTCACGCGGGCGTTAAATCCGCTCAACCCGGCATAAATGGCATCGGCACCTGCCGCGATCGCGGCGAGCATCTGATTGAGCCCGCCAGCCGGAGCCAACAGCTCGGGCAGTGCCAGACCCGATGTTGGCGTCCCATTCCCGCATTGTCTGCTAGGCTCCGTCGCCCAAATCGCCATCGGCAAACTCCTTACCAAGGTATGCAATCGCTCTGTTAATTGCCGTCAACCAGCATACACGAGGCTTCGCGCGGCTCGATTGGTTTATCGTGTAATAACTTATGTCCATCCTGCCCGACGCACACCCGCCGCCTGGCACGACATACTTGGAGGTCAACATATGGGTCCTCGCCAACGACAGGGACACGGTCGCTCTAAGACGCACGTCCTGCCCGTCATCCTGCTTTCGCTTTTGGGCTTTTTGCTCATCGCGGGCGTAGCATTTGGCATCGGCATGATCGGCAACGTCAACCGCTGGCTGTCCGACCTGCCCGACTACACCGACGCCAACGCCTATCTGGTCAGCGAGCCCACCGAGATTGTTGACTGCAACGGCAACAAGATCGCCAGCTTCTATACCCAAAACCGCAAGTCCATCACCAAGGACCAGGTCTCCCCGTACGTCCTGCAGGGCACGATCGACGTCGAGGACGAGCGTTTCTACGAGCACGGCGGCATCGACCTCTTGGGCATCGCGCGTGCCTCGGTGGCAACCCTTGCCGGCGGCCACGAAGGAGCCTCGACCATCACCCAGCAGCTGGTGCGCAACACCATCCTGCAGGAGGAGCAGTTCGACTCGACCATCGAGCGTAAGGTGCGCGAGGCCTATATCGCCATCAAGATGGAGGACATGTACTCCAAAGACGAGATCCTCATGATGTACCTCAACACCATTTACTATGGCCACGGCGCCTATGGCATCGAGGCCGCCGCCGAGACCTACCTCTCCAAGAGTGCTTCCGACCTCACCCTGAGCGAGGCCGCGCTGCTCATCGGTCTGCCCAACTCGCCTTCACAGTACGACCCCACGGTCAATCCCGACCTGGCGCTTTCCCGCCGCAATAAGGTGCTCGACAACATGCTGCGCCTGGGCCACATCACGCAGGAAGAGCACGATGCCGCGCAGGCTGAGCCCATCACCCTCAACGTGACCGAGATCTCGGGCAGCGGCGTCGATGTGTACTCACAGCCCTACTTTGTCTCCTATGTCAAGCAGCTGCTCGAGCAGGAGTTCTCCACCGACGTGCTCTTTAAGGGTGGCCTGACTGTTAAGACCACCATCGACCCCACCATGCAGCAGGTAGCCGAGGAGGCTGTGCGCTCACAGCTCGACACGCTTTCGCTCGATGGCCTGGACATGGGCATGGTTGTCGTTGACCCCAAGACCGGCTACATCAAGTGCATGGTGGGCGGCTACGACTACAACGCCGACGAGAATCACGTGAACCACGCTACGGCAAAGCGCCCCGTGGGCTCCACGTTTAAGGCCTTTACGCTGGCAACTGCCATCCAAAACGGCATGAACCCCAACGTCAGTCTCAACTGCAACTCGCCACTCAAGGCCAAGGGCACCACGACCGAGGTGCAAAACTATGGCAACCAGAGCTATGGCAACATCACGCTTAAGCAGGCAACGGCATACTCATCCAACACCGGCTACATTCAGGTGGCCGAAGCCATCGGCAATGACAAGATCATGTCGCTCGTCAAAAAGCTCGGCATCGATCCCGCCAAGGACAATATCGAGGACGTTCCCGTCATGACGCTCGGCACCGGGTCCATCTCACCGCTCGAGATGGCATCGGCCTACGCCGCTTTTGCCAACGGCGGCTATTATCGCCAGCCGATCGCCATCACCGAGATCGACTCGCGTACCGGCTCGGTTCTGTACCAGCACACCGACAATCCCACGCGGGTGCTCACCGAAGGCGAGGCTGCCGCGGTTACCGACGTTCTATCCGGCGTCATGCAGGGCAGCGGCACGGGTGCCGCCGGCGCGCTGAGCGTCAACCAGCCCTATGCCGGCAAAACGGGCACCACTGACAACACCACCAACCTGTGGTTCTGCGGCTATACGCCGCAACTGGCATGCGCCCTGTGGACCGGTTATTCCGCAGGCGAGATTCCCATCCAAAAGTACGGTTCGGACCTGCTGGGCGACAGCACCAACCTGCCTGTCTTTAAGAAGTTCATGAACACCGTTCTTGCGGGCGCCGAGCGCGAGGAGTTCCCGACCGGAACGGCTCCCACGTACAAGAACAATAACGTCTGGAAGTTCTACGGCACAAACAACAAGAAGAAGGAAGAGGGCGAGGATAAGGACGAAGACGAGGAAGAAGAGGAGGAGACCACCGGCGGGAGCGGCAGCGAGGGCGGTAACACCGGCGGCGAAGGCGATGGCGGCGGTACCACCCCTACTCCCAACCCCGACCCCAGCCCCAGCCCCGACCCTGGCCCGACCCCCGATCCCAGCCCTAGCCCGACCCCCGATCCCAGCCCTAGCCCGACCCCCGATCCTTCCACAGGTCAGTAGATAGCAAAGCGCCCGAGCAGCTCAAATGCTCGGGCGCTTTTTGTTGGGACATACATGGCATATCGCGCGCAATCGAGATGCCAAGACAGGACCGCCACAAAAAGGGCGTCGGCTCAAAACCGACGCCCCTGTATTTCTGCCGTCTTAGCTGGCGTTGTTTACGCGCGTAAAGCTATTTACGCGCGGCACTGAGCTTGTTAATCAGCGCTTCGAGGCGTTCGCCATCCTCGGCAGTCTGAGCGATAACCAAAATCGTGTCATTGCCGGCAAGCGATCCGAGCACATCGGGCAGCTCGGCCGCATCGACAGCCGCGGCAATGCCCGAGGCGGTGCCGGGCTGAGCCTTAATCATAACCAGGTTGTCGGTGCGCAACACACCGGTAACCAACTCGGAGACCATGCGCTGCAGGTGCAGGTCCTCAGCCAGAACATAGATGCCCTCGGGCAGTTTGCGCAGCCCCATATCGGCGATGTCACGCGAAACCGTCGCCTGCGTGCAATCAAAGCCCATGGCGCGGAGTTCGTCCACCAGCACGCGCTGCGTACGCACGTCTTTATTGCGCACGATATCTCTGATGGCATCCTGGCGCCCGTTGCGTTTTTTAGCCATATAAAACCTCACTCCATAGATGGCGAAGACAATCTATCAGTGATTGAATAGTTTAGCGCTATTTGAGGCTATTTGTGAATAAGAACGCATTTCGAAACAATTCTATGCAAATTATTTGCGAATATGACACAGCTAGGCTATCCTTGCGCCCGTTCTGTTCAAAAAAGCAGCCAGATGCGCATACATAACGCAGCGCATAGGCTTAACGTTGGCAATCGGCCCAAACAAAAGCCCAAGGCCTCGGCGCTCTCCCTTAAGGGCCACCGCCATCTGGCGGGTCCGCACGTCGTTGAGCATATCACGCAATCGTGCCGTGCGCTCAATTGAAGACACCCCATGGGGGCTCAGGCACAAATTCTCGATACAAGCAACCAAGCGGCCATAGTAAAACCGTTGGCAGGCCAGCTTTAGATGGTTATCGTCATCTATTGCGTCAAATGGCACGCAAAGCTCTTCAAGCGCCTTGGCGTCGTCGGAAAGTCGCGAGAACATGGTGGGGTCGAATGAATCCGCAACCGATGGCGCGGCCGTATGGAAACAAGCTTCGGCGCACCCAAATACGCGTTCCGCATGCGAAAGGGCAGGCGCCAAAAAGGCGATCGCACGATACGACTCGGCATGCTGCAGAGACAACTCAAACAGGGAGCGTTCATACATCACGCCGGAATGTTGACAAACCAGACCGCTCTCGACCAGCTTGGCCAGGCCTAAAGCCCGGTCTCCATCGTCGGCAAGGGCAATGGATTGCGCGTCCAACATACGAGAATGGCGTTCCCGATGCGTATCGTAGCGATCGAGCGACACCGATGGAAATACGATATCTGCCGAGGTCTCACAAGCGACATCGAGCATTGCCAAAAACGCGTGCGGCGCAAACCACTCATCGGCGCTCATTGCGATAATGTGGGCCCCGCGCGAAGCGGCAAAACCCTCGCGAAGGCAAGCTCCGCTCGACGGATCGTCAACGTCTATCAAATCGATGTGAATATCTCTGCCCGCGGCAACATCGAGCGAATGACGAACGCCCGGCGCAGCGTTGCGACATGCAACGACAATCTGCATATCGTAGAGGTCTTGGTTTTGGACGCTTTCGAGTGCGCGCATCGCGTAGCTGGGCGAACCCTCCACAACAAGGATCACCGAAAGTCGCGGAAGCGAGCCACGTCGAAGCAAGTTATCCATCCTCTCGACAGCAATAATCAACTGCCGTTCATGGTACACCCCGGCAATAAACGCAATGAGTCGCCTGATGCGCTGCACGCCAAGAACAGATGTTGCACACGGCTCGCCCACACGAGCAGCATACTTAGATGGCTCTCGCTTCTCCCCTATTCGAGCGCGACGAGCTCGCCGGGGTCATAATCTACGCCCATAAAGGTAAGGCCGCACGCCGGCGCCGTGGGACCCGCAGCAGTACGATCGCAAGCGTCAATCACCTCGCGCATCCACTCGGGATCGCGGCGATGCATGCCGATCTCGACGAGCGTTCCCACGATGGTGCGCACCATCGAATGCAAAAACGCATTGCCTTCGATGGTAAACGTAAGGATATCCTCGCCAAAGGCGACCTCGTGGCCAAACTCGGCACGCATCACGCAACGATGCGTTGGCTTGCCCACGGCAGAAGCGACCTTACAAAAGCTCTTAAAGTCCTGTTCGCCCAAAAGCGCTGGGCAGGCGGCTGCCATCGCATCCACGTCCAAAGGATAACGGTGCCACCATACCGCACCACGCGATAGCACCGGACGCGCATCGCGATCGGCAATGCGGTAGGTATAGGTCCGAGAACGTGCGTCAAAACGCGCAGAAAAGGCCTTACGGGCCTTGTAGACCTCATTAACGGCGATATCTTTGGGCAGCAGCGCATCCATAGCTCGCAGCCACCTGCGGCGCGTTAAAGCGAGCTCTGCGTCCGTAACGGGCACGCTGATGTATTGGGCCACCGCATGCACCCCTGCATCGGTGCGCCCGGCACACGTCAAATCGACTGAACGGCGCAAGAGCGTCTCTATGGCAAGACGCAGCTCTCCGGCAACCGTCGTCTGCCCCGGCTGCTCGGCAAATCCGCTATAGGACGAGCCGTCATAGGCAACACGAAACACCAACGTGGCATCGAGCTCTGGAGTCAAATTGAAATCAGACGGCGCGGTCATGGGCGCTCCCAACAAACAAACAACGATATCGCGACAAAAAAAGAGGGGTACGCGAACGTACCCCTCGAATATAGCCTATGCAGACGAATTGTCTACTCAGCGGTCTCCTCAGCAGGAGCCTCCTCGGCAGCGGTCTCCTCGACAGCCTCGACCTTCTTGGGAGCAGCGGCCTTCTTGGGGGCCGGAGCAGCCTTCTTGGCCTTGGGCGTGCAAGGCTCGGTGACGAGCTCCATGATAACGATGGGAGCGTTGTCGCCCTTACGGGTACCGAGCTTCATGATGCGGGTGTAACCGCCGTTGCGATCCTGCCACATGCCCTGAGCAGCCTTGTCGAAGATCTCGGCAACGAGCTGCTTATCGCCGAGCTTGGCGATAGCCAGACGACGAGAGTGCAGGTCGCCCTTCTTGGCCCAAGTGATGATCGGCTCGACAACCGAACGCAGCGCCTTAGCGCGGGTCTCGGTGGTCTTGATGCGGTCGTTCTCGAAGAGGGCCTTGGCCAGGCTCTTCTTCATGGCCTTGGTGTGGCTCGCATCGGTGCCGAGCTTCAGGCCCTTCTTAACGTTGTGACGCATGGTCTAGTTTCTCCTCAAATATGCGAAGCATTAAGCCTTCAGGCTCAGGCCCATGGACTCAAGCTTGTCCTTCACTTCCTCGATCGACTTAACACCGAAGTTGCGGATGTTCAGAAGATCGTTCTCCGAGAACTCAACGAGCTGACGGACCGAGTGAATGCTGGCACGCTTAAGGCAGTTGTAGGAACGGACAGAAAGGTCCAGATCCTCGATCTGCTTGTCCAGCTCGGCGTTGTCGTTGGTGACCTCGGGAGCGAAGATCGAAACCTCCTCCTCGACCTCGGGGGTCTCGGCAAGGTTCATAAAGGCAGCCATATGCTGGTTGATGATATTGGCAGCCTGGACCACGGCGTCGCGCGGGGCGATGGAGCCGTTGGTCTCGATCTCGAGGACAAGGCGGTCGTAGTCGGTGTGCTGACCGACACGGCAAGCCTCAACGAGCTTGGCGCAACGGGATACCGGCGAGTACAGCGAGTCGACGTGGATCACACCGATGGGATCGTTGTCGCGCTTGTTGGCCTCGCCAGAGACATAGCCGCGGCCATAGCCGATGCGCATGCTCATGGTGAGATGGCCACCCTCGGTGAGCGTAGCGATGTGCTGCTCGGGGTTGACCAACTCAAACTCGGACGGAATAAAGAAGTCCGCACCGGTGACCTCGCAGGGGCCGTCAACCGAGATGGTGGCGGTCGCCTCGTCGGTCGTGCCGAGAGCCCTGAAGACAAGACCCTTGACATTCAGGACGATGTCAGTGACATCCTCGACCATGTTAGGGATGGTCATGAACTCGTGCTGCGCACCATCGATCTGAATAGCCTCGACGGCGGCACCCTCGAGCGAGGACAGAAGAACGCGACGCAGGGAGTTGCCCAGCGTATCACCGTAACCGCGCTCGAGCGGCTCGACGGAGACACGAGCAGACGTCTCGTTGATCTCTTCGACCTGAACCTGAGGCCTAATGAATTCTGACATGTATTACCTCCAGCCTCAGCAGCCCGGATGGACTACTTAGAGTAGAGCTCGACGATGAGCTGCTCGTTGATATCACCGCTGATCTGCTCACGCGTCGGCAGAGCGAGCACGTTACCAGACAGCTTCTCGATATCGACCTCAAGCCAGCCAGGGACCTCAAAGCGCTCGGAGGAAATCAGAGCCTCCTTGATGGGGAGGAGGTCACGGAACTTCTCGCCGACAGCGACGACGTCGCCGGCCTTGACGCGGTAGGACGGGATGTCCACGCGCTTGCCGTTCACGGTGAAGTGACCGTGGCGGACGGACTGACGAGCCTCTTTACGGGTGCGAGCGAAGCCAAGACGGAAAACAACGTTGTCGAGGCGAGACTCAAGGATGATCATGAGGTTCTCACCGGTGACGCCGTTCATCTTACGGGCCTTGTTGAAGTAGCCGTGGAACTGCTTCTCCAGAACGCCATAGATGAACTTGACCTTCTGCTTCTCGCGCAGCTGCATGCCGTACTCAGATTCCTTGCGACGGCGCTTGGGCTGACGGATAGATTCCTTCTTGCTGCTGTAACCGAGCTCAGCGGGATCGATCCCGAGCTGACGGCAGCGCTTAAGAACAGGAGTCCTGTCGATTGCCATATTGATACGATCCTTTCAGTTACACGCGGCGACGCTTCTTGGGGCGGCAGCCGTTGTGCGGGATGGGGGTCTTGTCCTGAATGCTCGAGACCTCGAGGCCAGCAGCCTGGAGGGAGCGGATGGCGGTCTCACGACCGGAGCCGGGGCCCTTGACGAAGACGGAAACCTTCTTCATACCGTGCTCCATGGCCTGCTTGGCAGCAGCCTCGGCAGCCATCTGGGCAGCGAACGGCGTGGACTTACGGGAGCCCTTGAAGCCCACCTGGCCAGCCGACTTCCAGGAAATGACGTTGCCCTGGGGATCGGTGATCGAAACGATCGTGTTATTGAACGTAGAACGGATGTGAGCCTGGCCCACGGAAATGTTCTTACGGTCCGCGCGCTTCAGACGGGCAGCGCGAACGTTCTTCTTAGCAGTAGCCATCTATCTAGCGCTCCTTATTTCTTCTTCTTAGCACCGATCTGACGCTTCGGGCCCTTGCGGGTACGAGCGTTAGTGTGGGTGCGCTGGCCGCGGACCGGGAGGCCCTTGCGGTGACGAAGGCCGCGGTTGCAGCCGATGTCCATAAGGCGCTTGACGTTCTGGTTGCGCTCACGGCGGAGGTCGCCCTCAACCATGATCTGGTTCTTGTCGATATACTCGCGGATGGCGTTAACCTCATCCTCGGTGAGGTCCTTAACGCGCGTATCCACGTTAACGTTGCACTCGACGCAAATCTTCGTCGCAGTGGTGCGGCCGATGCCGTAAATGTAGGTCAGACCGATCTCAACGCGCTTCTCACGCGGGAGGTCGACACCATTAATACGGGCCAACGTAGTCTCCTCTCTTAACCCTGACGCTGCTTATGACGGGGGTTCTCGCAAATGACGAGGACCTTGCCATGGCGCCTAATGATTTTGCACTTATCGCACATCTTCTTGACCGAAGGACGTACCTTCATCGTTCTTCCTTTCGGTAGCGCTCAAACTACTTCCCTACTATCTACTCGCCCAGCCGCAGGCGTTTAAAACTATGGCTGGTCTTCACACACAATCCGACCGTAGGTTGAGCTAAGCCTGCAGTCGGAAATAGAGTGCGTGTATGCGTGCCGCTATTTGTAGCGATAGGTGATGCGGCCGCGGGTCAGGTCGTACGGGGAAAGCTCCACGACAACCCTGTCACCGGGGAGAATACGGATGTAATTCATTCGAATCTTGCCAGAAATGTTGCACAGAACCGAATGACCGTTCTCGAGCTCGACCTTAAACATGGCATTAGGCAACGGTTCCTTTACCGTACCCTCGAGCTCAATTGCGTCTTCCTTCTTCACAAGCAATCATCTTTCTCTAGAAAACGACAGCGATTGAGTATTCTACAACACGTATACACGCATCGTAATAACTTCGTAATGGCTCCACAACTACGTGGAACTTGTTACATTTGAAATGTAAAACAAAGCCGTTCCCTGATGCCCAAGATCGCCTTGAAATGAGAAGGCATAGACCTTGGGGTCATGCCTTCGAAATTGAAAGGCGAGGTTGGGCATCAGGGGGCGGCGACTTTTACATTTCTCCGCCTTGGAGCGAACACCAGGATCCTTGCGCATCGGTGGTGAGAATCACCGGACCGTCATTGGTGATGGCGACGGTGTTCTCGTAGTGCGCGGCGGGCAGGTGGTCGTTGGTGGTGACGATCCAACCGTCGGAGCCCGTGCTCACATGGTTGGAACCCATCGTTACCATCGGCTCGATGGCAATGACCATACCGGCCTGGAGGCGAACGCCCCTCCCCTTCTTTCCATAGTTAGGAACGTTGGGGTCCTCGTGCATCACGCGGCCAATGCCATGACCCACATAGTCACGAAGCACGCCATAACCGTGAGACTCGGCGAGGGACTGGACGGCATAACCAACATCCCCGATATGGTTACCGGGAACAGCCTGCTCAATGGCAGCCTTAAGGCAATCGCGCGTAACCTCGCACAGGGCCTTGGCCTCGGGCGTAGGGGTGCCGACGAAAAACGTCCATGCGTTATCGCCAACCCAACCGTCGACAACGGCTCCCGTATCGATGGAGATGATATCGCCATCGCGCAGGATCATATCGGGGTTGGGAATACCGTGGACCACGGCATCGTTGATCGATGCGCAAATGGTCCCCGGGAACCCGCCGTAACCCTTAAAGGCCGGGGTGCCGCCATGCATGCGGATAATCTGCTCCGCGAGCTGATCGAGCTCAAAAGTCGAAACGCCGGGGCGCACCATGGCTCCAACGTGGCGGAGCGCCATCTTAGATAGCGCTCCTGCTTTCTTCATCTGCTCGATTTGCGTTGCAGACTTAATCTTAATCATAGACCGAGGGCCTCTTTGACATCCCCGTATACGGTCTCGCGAGCCTGGTCACCGTTGACCGACTTGAGCAGACCCTGGCCACGATAGTAATCGACAAGCGGGCTCGTGGACTTCTCGTAGACGTCGAGACGGTTCTTGATGGTCTCGGGCTTATCGTCGTCGCGCTGATACATCTCGCCGCCGCATTTGGGGCAGGTAACATCGGCAGCAGTGCCGGTGTAACCGCAGGCGCGGCAGGTGCGACGCGAGGACAGACGATCGATGATGACCTCGGGGGCCACGTCGACCAGAAGGGCGCAGTCGATCTCGCGACCCATGGTGGAGAGCTCGGAATCGAGCGTCACAGCCTGGGCGGTGTTGCGCGGGAAGCCGTCGAGGATGAAGCCCTGCTGGGCGTCATCGGCGGCAAGGCGCTCCTTGACAAGGTCGATCACGAGCTGGTCGGGAACGAGCTCGCCAGCGTCCATGTACTTCTTAGCCTGAATACCAAGCTCGGTGCCACCCTTGACGGCAGCACGCAGCAGGTCGCCCGTGGAGATGTGGGCGACGCCAAACTCGGCGACGAGCTCCTGTGCAACGGTGCCCTTACCGGCACCCGGAGCTCCGAGCAATACGAGGTTCATGAGCAATCCTCCTCTAGCCTATTTAAAGAATCCATCGTAATCATACATCTTGATCTGGCCTTCGAGCTTGTCGACCGTGTCGAGCACGACGCCGACCATGATGAGGATGGACGTGCCGCCAAATGCCTGGATCAGCTGATTGCCCGTGAAGGAGAAGATGATCGAAGGCACGATGGCGATGAGCGCCAAAAAGACAGCGCTGGGAAGCGTAATCTTGTTGAGCGCGTTCTTGATGTAGGCCGCGGTAGCCCTACCCGGACGAACGCCCGGAATAAAGCCGCCCTGCTTCTTAAGGTTGTCGGCCGTGTCATCGGGATTGAACACCATGGAGGTGTAGAAGTACGCGAAGAACACGATGAGGACAACGTTAAGGACCCAGTTGAGCCAACCGGTCGAAAGCGCAGAGGCAACTGCCTGAATCCAGCCGATGCCGGGGAAGAACACGGCAACCTGAGCCGGGAAGTACAGCAGCGCCGAAGCGAAGATGATCGGCACGACACCCGCGGTGTTGACCTTGATGGGCAGGTAGGTGGTCTGGCCACCCATCATGCGACGGCCCACGACGCGCTTAGCGTAGGAGACCGGAATGCGGCGCTGGCCGCGCTCAAGGAAAACAATCAGCGGGATAACCAGCAGGATGATGGCGCAGATGATCACCATAGTGATGATGCCACCGCCATTGCCCTCGGTGCTGGAGAAGATCGCCTGCGGCAGACCGGCCATGATGTTCGCAAAGATGATCAGCGACATGCCATTGCCGATACCGCGCTGGGTAATGAGCTCACCAATCCACATGATCAGCATGGCGCCCGCGGTGAGCGTGCCGACGATCATGAGGTCGAAGATGATCTCGGGAGCGGCGGCGCCATTAAAGCTGATGCCGAAGCTCTTAAAGAGGAAGAGGTAACCCACGGAGTTGAGGATTGCCAGAGCCAGGGTGAGGTAACGCGAATACTGCGTAATCTTGGTCTGACCGACCTCGCCCTCGCGGGCAAGCTCATGCAGGGAAGGCACAACGGCCTGGAGCATCTGGAGGATGATCGAGCTGGTGATGTAAGGCATGATGCCCAGCGAAAACACCGACACATAGCTCAACGCGCCGCCAGAGAAAAGATTCAGGAGGGCCATAGCACCTGCGGCGACCGAATTGTTATCGGTCGAGAAAAGGCCCAGCATCCCCTGGAAGGGAATGCCGGGCACAGGAACGTGCGCACCAATGCGGTACACGACGAGCATAGCTATGGTAAAAAGAATCTTTTCGCGCAGTTCTTTGATGCGGAAAGCATTCTTAAGACCATTTAGCACGGCAGCTCGACCTTTCCGCCGGCGGCCTCGATCTTGGCCTGCGCAGAAGCGCTGACCTTGTCGACCTTGACCGTGAACTTCTTGGTAAGCTCACCATTGCCGAGCACCTTGACGGGCTCGAACTCGCTCTTGGTGATGCGAGCGGCCTTAAGAGCGGCACCGTCGATCACAGCGCCATCCTCGAACTTACGCTCGAGACGCTCAACGTTAACAGCGGTGTACTCGATACGACGGGGGTTGCGGAAGCCCGGAAGCTTGGGCAGGCGCATAGCCAGCGGAGTCTGGCCACCCTCGAAGCCGGCACCCTTGGTGCCGCCAGAGCGAGAGCCCTGGCCCTTCTGGCCGCGGCCAGAAGTGGTGCCGTGACCCGAAGAATTGCCACGGCCAACGCGCTTGCGGTTCTTGGTGGAACCGGGCGCGGGAGTAAGATCGTGAAGCTGCATTTGCTACTCCTCTACAATCTCGACAAGGTGCTTGACCTTGAAGATCATGCCGCGGACGGACTCGTTGTCAGTAATCTCGCGAACCTCGCGGATCCTGTGGAGACCGAGGGCACGGACAGTACGGACCTGGTCCTGCTTGCAACCGTTGGTGCTGCGGACCTGCTTGATCTTGATGGTGTCAGCCATGCTTAGTTCTCCTTACCGACGAACATCTCGGAGACCGTCAGGCCACGGCGAGCCGCGACGTCCTCAGGGCTGGAGAGCTCCTTGAGGCCCTCGACGGCAGCCTTGATGATGTTGAGGCCGTTGTCGGTACCGAGGGACTTGGACAGGACGTTCTTGATGCCAGCAAGCTCAAAGAGGGGACGCACAGCGCCGCCGGCGATAACGCCGGTACCCTCGACAGCGGGCTTGATGATGATGCGACCGGCACCAAAGTGGCCGATAACCTCGTGCGGAATGGTGCCCTCTTCGGTCACCGGCACGTGGAACATGTTCTTCTTGGCATCGAGAGACGCCTTGGAGATGGCCATGGGCACCTCAGCGGACTTGCCCATGCCAACGCCGACGTTGCCCTTGCCATCGCCAACGACGACGAGAGCGACGAGGCTCATGCGACGACCGCCCTTGACGGTCTTCGACACGCGGTTGATGTAAACGACGCGCTCCTCGAACTCGGAGGCCTCGCGCTGCTGCTTCTGATTACGAGCCATGTGCTACATACCTCCTAGAACTCGAGACCGGCGGCACGAGCACCGTCGGCGAGGGCCTTGACGCGGCCATGGTAGATACGGCCACCGCGATCGAAGGCGACCTTGGTGATGCCGGCCTCGATGGCACGCTTGCCAACGAGCTGACCGACCTTCTCCGCAGCCTCCTTGTTCGAGGTGTGGGTGCCCTTGAACTCGGCCTCGAGGGTCGAGGCAGAGACGAGCGTCAGGCTGGAGCCCTTGCTGTCGTCGATGATCTGGGCATAGATGTTGGCGTTGGTACGGGTCACACGAAGACGCGGACGCTCGGCGGTACCCGAGATCTTGCCGCGAACACGACGCTGACGACGCTTGAGGCCTTCCAGCTTCGCCTTATGCTTGTTCATACGTAAACTCCTAAAAAGGTTGATCTTGCCAGCACCTAACGGGGTGCTGGTCTTATGCGAGTGAGTCGGTTACGACTACTTGGCGGCCTTACCCAGCTTGCGGCGGATGTGCTCGCCAACGTAGTGGATACCCTTGCCCTTGTAAGGCTCGGGAGGACGATGGCCGCGGATCTCAGCGGCGATCTGACCGACCTGCTGCTTGTTGATACCCTTGACGTTCACGTGGGTGTTGTCGGGAACCTCAAAGGTGATACCCTCGGGAGCCTCGACGATCACGGGGTGCGAGAAGCCCAGGGAGAACTCGAGGTTCTTGCCCTTCTGCTGCACGCGGTAACCGACGCCGGCGAGCTCGAGCTTCTTCTCGAAGCCCTCGGAAACGCCAACAACCATGTTGTGGATGAGGGCGCGGGTGAGGCCGTGGCGGGCACGGGTCTCACGCTCGTCGTCGGGACGGGAAACGGTGAGGACGTTGTCCTCGATATTGATAGCGAGCTTCTCATAGACATCGAGCTCGAGCTGGCCCTTGGGGCCCTTGACGACAACGTTGTTGCCGTTGACTGCCACTTCGACTCCGGCGGGAATCTGGACAGGCTTATTACCGATACGAGACACGGTGATCTCCTTTCCTTCTACCTACCGAGCGAATTACCAGACGTAAGCGATGATCTCGCCGCCGACGTTGTGCTTGCGAGCATCGCGGTCGGTCATGACGCCATGGCTGGTGGAAATAATGGCGGTACCAAGGCCACCGCGGACGCGGGGCATGTCGGCAACGCCGGTGTACTTACGCAGGCCCGGCTTGGAAATGCGGCGGATGCCGTTGATGACCTTAGCCTTCTTGGGACCATACTTAAGCGTGATGTGCAGAGTCTTCTGGGGAACGGTGTCCTCGACATCGTAGCCCTCGATGTAGCCCTCCTCGTGCAGAACACGAGCGATCTCGACGAGCTTCTTGCTGCTCGGCATGGAGACCGTGGCCTTGTTCACAGAGTTAGCGTTACGAATGCGCGTAAGCATATCTGCGATCGGGTCTGTAAGGTTCATACAGATTCTCCTTCGTTCTTGATGAACACGTGCTCTTGGTTCTTCGCCGCCCTTAACGGCAAAGCCTAACTAGCACGTTTTCCCTGTTCCAAACGGATGCTTGAAACGCTGGTAGTGACTTACCAGCTGGCCTTCTTAACGCCGGGAAGCTCGCCCTTGAGTGCAAGCTCGCGGAAGCAGACACGGCACAGGCCGAACTTGCGGTACACAGAGTGCGGACGGCCGCAGCGCTGGCAGCGCGTGTACTCACGAGTAGAGAACTTCTGCTTGCGATTGCACTTGACGATCATCGATGTCTTAGCCACTTATATCCTCCTCACATAGAGTATTGTTCGCCCCAAGCGCCGCCCCCTTGTGGGAACGGCGCTTATAGGGCAGGTGAACCTATTTCTTGAACGGGAAACCAAAGGCGTCCAGAAGGGCCTTGGCCTCCTCATCGGTGTTGGCGGTGGTCACGAAAGTGATGTCCATACCACGCTGGTGATCGACGGAGTCAAAGTCGATCTCGGGGAAGATGAGCTGCTCGGTGACGCCCATGGAGAAGTTACCACGGCCGTCGAAGCTCTTGGCGGAGATGCCGCGGAAGTCGCGGATACGGGGGATAGCGACGGAGGTCAGACGATCGAAGAACTCCCACATACGGTCGCCACGCAGGGTAACCTTGCAGCCGATCGGCATACCAGCGCGCAGGCGGAAGGTAGCGATGGACTTGCGGGCACGGGTGATCATCGGCTGCTGGCCGGTGATGGCGCGCAGGTCGCGCACGGCACCGTCGATGGCCTTGGAATCGGTAGCGGCCTCGCCGACACCCATGTTCACGACGATCTTCTCAAACTTGGGGATCATCATGACGTTCTCGTACTGGAACTTGTCCTGAAGCTGCTGCTTGACCTCGTTGTTGTACTTGGCCTTCAGACGCGGCACATACTTCTCTTCTGCCATTGTTCACTCCTTCTTGGGGTTTTAAGCACGGGGCGTGGCCACGGTGGGTTGTCCTCGTGCCTCCTGACTGCATCCGCGCCGCTCATGGCATTTCGCGGTTTGGACTCGACGCAGCAGGAGCCGACAAAACAATCGGTACTATACGCGCATTGGGTACGTATTTCCAGAAAAACATCGTCTGCCTGCACAACTCCACAACTCCCCCGCACAAATGGGTCCCAAAAAGCCGTTGCGGTGAAATAGGGACTGTTTGACGGCTTAACCGGCTTAAACAATCCGTATTTCACCGCAACTCATATATGGGGCGTTATTTTTGGCGAGGCAGGACCAGGTTGAGGACGACGGCGACAAGTGCGGCGACGGCAATGGAGGATCCGCCAAACCTAGGCAGCGGCCCTATGCCGCCCAACGGGCGGACATTATAGGGCATATGGCACAGGTAGCATTTTGACCCGCATGCGGCAGAGGGCTGGGGTAGCTAATTTGGGACGGGGCTCTTTTAGCTACCCAACAGTGAGCGAACGCCTCGAGATGATTTTTCTGGGACGGGGATTAAAAAATCATTGCGTACCTAATGATTTTTTAATCCCCGTCCCAGAAAAATCATCGAGCAGGCAGGGTAGCTAAAAGAGCCCCGTCCCAAATTAGCTACCCCTGGGATGCGACTAGCGCTTGCGGGGGACGAGCTTGGTGCGACGCAGATGGATCATCTCGGCGGCGATGGAGATGGCGATCTCTTCGGGATCCTCGGCCTGAATGGCAACGCCGATCGGCAGGTGCAGCTCGTCGATCTGGTCCTGCGTAAAGCCCTCCTGCTCCAAGCGAGCCCGCACAAAGGCCGTCTTGCGGCGCGAACCCAGGCATCCCAAATAGGCGGGCTTGGCGCGCAAGGCCTGAATCACCACATCGATATCGGACTTGTGACCCGCCGTGGCGACGACTACCAGATCGCGCGGACCGATGGGGCATAACTCGTCCAGGTTCTTGTAGTCGACCAGACGACGGTCGTAGACGCCGGGCACCCATTCGGGCGTCAACGTGCCGGGGCGGTCATCGCACGCCACGACGGCAAAGCCCGCCGCCGTGAGCACGCGCGCCGTCGCGGCGCCCACGTGACCGCAGCCAAAGATGTATGTCAGGCCCTCGGGGCAAAGCGTCTCGATGTGCGCCGGGGGAATCTCGGAGGCGGCGTTGGTGTAAGTGACCTTACTCCCCTCTTCCGTCAGCGAAAGCCCGGGGCAGCCGGCAATGGTGCGGCGCGACTCCTCGCCATGGTATTCGGCAGCGTCGCCTTCGAGCGCGCTTGCGATAAACGGTTCAAAGTCGATGACGAAGTCGCCGATGCGTCGATACGCCAAGACGTCGGCAACCGACTGGAACAACGGCGCCTGCGATGCATCCAGGTGCAGATAGCACAGGCAGATGGCTCCGCCGCAGATCATGCCGGTATCGGAGTTCTCGCCGCCCATGGTGTAGCGGACCAGGCGCGACTGCCCTGCGGCCAACAGCTCGCGCGCCTCGGCCAGCGCAAGGAGCTCAATCTTACCGCCGCCGATGGTGCCCGCTTGGCTGCCATCGGCAAAGACGGCCATCCAGGCGCCCACACCGCGCGGTGACGACCCTGCCGTGCCGGCCACTACCACCAGCTCGCACGTCTTACCAGCCTTCAGAGCGCCAAGCGCAGCATTCACCACATCGAGCTTTTCCATCGTCGCTTCCTATCCCCTAAAAACGTCGGTGAACATGGCGAGTGCCTCGAGTACGCCGCCGCCGACCGACGTCGCCTTGTCCGAAATATAGTTGATATAGCTGGCATCGCCGCGCGGATCGACATCGGCACATTTAAAGCCCTCGGTCACCAGAACGCCGTCGGCCAAAAGGCCGCGCAAGCAGCCGTCAATCTGCGTGACCATGGGAGTGTCGCCCGCATACCCGATCACATCGCCGGCACTCACGATGTCGCCAATCACATGGTCGGACCTAAACACGCCGGCGGCGGGGCTGTGGATAACGCGCTCCCTGCCATAGCCGGCGATGACACCCGGCACGCCCGTATTGGGCTGGGGCGAGCCCTGGGTGATGACGCGGCCGAGGAAATGCCCGCGCATGGTCTCGACCACGGCATCGCAATCGACCGGCGCGGTAAAGCCCGGTCCTACGGCGATGACGACAGGCGCCATATCGCGCGTGGTGCCCAAGTTGCGCTTGGCCAGGATCGCGTCGACCACAGCAGCGGGCTTAAGTTTGCCGAGCATCTTGGCCTGGGGATCCACCACGACGGCAACATCTCCGGCCTGGGTAATTGCAAGCGCCTCTGCCGGCGTCTGCGCCAAGCGGGCGCGAATGCCCTCGACCTGAACCTCGCCCAGGCGAATGGCCTCGCAAAAACTGATTGTGCGGCGGATGCACGTGGGAACCGCGATATCGGCCATGACAACCGACACGCCGGCGCGCACCAAACGGGCGGCGACGCCCGTGGCGATATCGCCGGCGCCGCGAACATAAACGAGCATTTCCGGGGCACCTCCCTGTGCTACGGTTTGAGCAGAGCAAAAGCGGTTCGACCGCTACTCTAATGATTATTTATTATCACAGTATTATACGGCGGTGAACAGATGGAAACGGTTAGCGGCAATCTTGCCTCCGCGCTCAGGATCGAGCCGGGCATTACCGCGATTATCGGCAGCGGTGGCAAGTCGACCTTGCTAAAGGCGCTCGGCCTTGAGCTTATGCGCGCGGGCGGCCGCGTGCTCCTCTGCACCACCACGCATATGTTTCCCGTCGCCGGCGTGCCATGGGACGGGACGGGTCGTCGCCTGGACGCCGCACCTTGGAAGCCGGGCGCCGCACATGTCCCCGGTTGCACCTGCGAGGCCTGCGCGGGCATGCACCGCGGAAGTATTTGCCAGGCAGGCGTCTTGGACCCCGAGACGGGCAAGCTCTCCGCCCCCGCCGAGCCGCTCGGCGAGCTGGCACAGCGCTTTAACTACGTCTTGGCCGAGGCGGACGGCAGCAAGCGGCTCCCTCTCAAGGCCCACGCCGCCTGGGAGCCGGTGATTCCCTCTGGCACGGCCAACATCGTCTGGATCGTTGGCGCCTCGGGGCTCGGCAAGCCCATCAACGAAGCCGTCCACCGCCCCGAGCTCTTTTGCGAGCGTTGCGGCTGCGAGCCCACCGACATCGCCACGCCCGAGCACGTCGCCCAGGTGCTCAATGCCGAGATGCAGGCGCTGAGGCTCGACGCCGCGCACGTCATACTCAACCAAGTCGCCGCGCTCAGCGACCCCACGATGGCCGACCGCTTCGAGGCTGCCCTCGGCCGCCCCGTCGTCGCTACCAGCCTCCAGGGGTAGCTAATTTGGGACGGGGCTCTTTTAGCTACCCCATGTTGAGAGAAAAATCATCAGGTAGGCAGGGTAGCTAAAAGAGCCCCGTCCCAAATTAGCTACCCTGGCGGCACACCCTGCTAGCGAGGCGCGTAGCAGGACGCAACGTGTTCTGAGACGCGGCGCTGGCCCTTGGCGGTGTCGACATCCCACAGCTCGTAGCCACGTGCCTCGACCAACTGGATATCGGCACGGCCGCGCAGCAGCGACGATCCGCCGTCCTTGCCCTTAAGCCCCATAAGGTTAGGAAAGAAGCTCGCGGGGAACAGCACCGGAGAGGCCGGCTCGCCGTTCAGGGCAAGACGCACGGGCGCGACACCGCCGTTGGCCTTAAAAGCACCGGCGAGTGCCTCAAAGGAATCCGAACTCACGAGCGGCTGGTCGCCCGGCAAAAAGAGGCAGCCCCTCCAATCGCGATCGGCTCCCCAAGTAAGGCCGGCGCGCACGCTCTCGCTCCTGAGCGCGCCATCGTGCCGTACGCACGCGCAGCGCAGCTCACGGCAGATCTCGGCAACCTGGGGCCAGCGCGTCGTAACAACAACGTCAAATCCCCTGGGCACCGATTCAATCGTCCGCTGAATCAGCGGCTTTCCACAGATGTCGGCAAGCATCTTGTTAGAGCCAAACCGCTTGCCCTCGCCCGAAGCCATAATGACGCATCCAAGTTTCATGGCGATACCTCCCCAGAAGCCATCGTACCCATAACGCGCGCCGCGGGGCACCTACATCGAAAGCGCTTATCCCGCACGCCCACGATGCAAAAAGGGGGCACCCCGCCGGTTGGCAGAGCGCCCCCTTTACATGGCTTACCTCAACCCGGCTTTAGGCCTGAAACCAACGGACGGCGTTGCGCTTATAACGCTGCGACGCTTTCGTTATTTGCGAACAAGTGGGGTTTATGGCAAAGTGAGCCCAAACTAATTATTAGGAAGGCACCCATGACCCCCGCACAGATTGAGTTTTATAAGCGCCTTGCACACGGCCTGGCGCTCCAGTTTGGCCCTAACTGCGAAGTCGTCGTCCACGATCTGGAGACCGAGGACGTGGACCACTCCATCGTAGTGATCGAAAACGGCCATGTAAGCGGGCGCAAACTGGGTGACGGTCCCAACCATATTGTGTTTGAGTCCATGCACGAGGACACCACCGACGTGCACGACCGCGAGCCATACCTCACCAAAACCGCCGATGGCAAGCTGCTTAAGTCCTCGACCATCTTTATCCGCAACGACGAGGGCAAGCCCGTCGGCATTTTGGGCATTAACTTTGACATTACGCTCATGAAGGCTTTTGAGCGCTCGCTCGATGCCTTTACCGGCACCGGCGGCACGGGCTACACCGAGCCCGAGCCCATTACCAAAACCATCGGCGACCTGCTCGAAGATCTGCTGCGCGAGTGCGAGCAATACGTGGGCAAGCCCGCAGCCCTTATGACCAAAGATGAGCGCATTCGCGCCATTGGCTACCTCGACCGTCGCGGCGCCTTCCTCATTTCCAAGTCGAGCGGGCGTGCCTGCGAGTTCTTTGGCATCTCTAAGTACAGCTTCTATAGCTACCTCAACGAGGCAAAGGCTGCCGCCAGCGACAAGTAGGCAACTCGGCCGGATCGCCCTCCCCTTTTGGGCGTGAGTTCTGGAATGCACGAATCCAAGACTCGGCCGCAAGGCAAGTTCCATATAATCGAAGGACGAGACAGTTCGAAAGGATGGAACAAGATGGGGTCGAGCAACGCATCGCGCAACGACCGCGGAGGCTTCGCTTCTGCAGCCAGGCATGCGAAACGCGCGTTTGACGAGGGCGAAGACGATCTGTTTGCGTTGAGCCTCGACGACGTGATGAGCGATCGCCCCTGGACCGCCGACGAGCACATGAGCGGCAAAACCCATTCGGCAGGCGATCCTTCCGAGACGGCATCGTTTATCGCCGCGGCGCAGCATCTTGCGCCCGAACCGCCCGTTGCAGATCTCGACGACTTTGCGACCCGTCAGCTTGCCTTCGATTCCTGGGCTGATGCCGATCTGGACGAAACATCTGCCGGCGCGCCGACGCTCGGCGAGCCGGTAAATCCACTTGTCGCCGCGTCCGCTTCCGAATACGAGCCGGACGACCATGCGCAAGCTATACCCACATCCTCATACACCGATAGCCACACTGATAACGACGATTATTATGGCGACTACTACGCCGCGGAAGAGGCACCGCGCTTTTTGGATTTCAATCCAGTAGCAAAGATTATCTTTATAGCGATTGTCGTGGTGCTACTTGGGGTCATTGCGTTCGAGGGATTCCAGCTGTTCCGCAGCCCCGTCGATTCCGAATCGGCAACGCAGCAAAAAGAGGACGACAACGACTACTTGGATATCAACAACCTCAAGGGCGACCCCAACGACGGGGACGAGTAGCGGGGGCTGAGGGCGGCTGAAGCGTCCATATGTAGCACCAGCTTCTACGTGCTGTTTTGTTATCCAGTTACACTTTTCCAGATGTTGAGACCGTCAGATTCGACACTTTTCCGTACTTTTGAGGTGCCGATTTCGACACTTTTCCGTACTTTCTTACGGCCGATTTCGACACTTATCCGAATACAGGTCGAATATTCACCGCGTAATCAAGCGCCGTCTGCACATCATTTCGCAGGCGGCGCTTGATTATTGTCCGCGCGTGCTGATAGACTCCATCGTGCCCGAAAGGAGCGGGCGTGTTTTATCCAGAGTCGGGGTAGAGAGTTGGCTCCACGATCCCGACGCCAACCGGCCAAGAGGCACGGTGGCCCTGCCAACATCGATGAAAGGAGTCCGTATGGACAATTTCTCCGTGCGCAGTGAGCGCAACTTCCACAACCTGGCAGCCAAGCCAAAACGAATGCATCTTCTGGACGCACCGAGCGGCTATGCCTCGGCCATGGTCAAGAACAGCCTCTCCCACCAGATGCGTTTTACGGTACAGAAGCTCGAGGAAGAGCTCTGCGCCGCCGGCGACCCTCACGTATTACAGATCAAGCTGCTCGGAGATGACTCGCGTGAGCCGTCGAGTTGGAAGCTCTTCGCCGACGGCGTGTGCGTTGCGGACGGATCTGGCGCCTTTGCCCGCGAGTGCTTCTACGAGGAAGCCGAGGTATTCCTGGACCTGTGCCGCGACGCCGTGCGCGCGGCCGGGCTGCACCAGTGGAGCCAGAGGGAGTACGAGCTGCTGAGTGCCGCGCGCGGGATCGCGATGGTGTAGGCAACATTGGCCACCATGCCGCGCCGGTCTCGTCGAAAGCCCATGCGGCATGACGACAAGTCGATTAACTGACACCTACCTCATATAACCGACCGTTCGCGTAATCGATTTTGTTGCTCAATAAATTGGCAGGTAGCGTCCGTACAATTAATTATTAGTCAGTCATCTGTCTTGGCAGTGTTGAAAGGAACCGCTCATGGGCTTCACACTCGCATCGCGTAAAGTTACGAGTATCTCGGAATGCGTTCGTAAGGAAATGATTACCTACGTGGAGTACGACGGGCCATCTCCAAAACGAGCAATTACCTATCCTCAATACCTCGTAGACGAAGACAAGATAACGCGAATCGATACCACTACCTTCCCCGAAATCGGCGGCCTCCCGGTAACACTCGAAGGCAAAACCAAAGAAGAATACGAAGGTATTTTTGGCCGACTCGTCGTTATGAAAACCAACGTTGATGTCGACCAGTTCATGGATAACAACTACTATCCCCATCTGGAACATCATCGCTACAACTCAATTGCCAATTACAACTGGAAGCCGGGACGCAGCAACATCGACTTTGTCGAGTTCAGAAAAAGCCAAATCTCATCACGCCTTGTTCAGATTATTTCCGCAGACGACGGGCTGATCGATTTCAGCCAACCGCTCGTCAGCACCATTCATCCGTCTGTTTCGCAGGCAATGCCGCTCACCAAGTACATCATGCTGCGCCAGGAAATAGACGACCAGCCTTACCTCTACGGGCCATTCGAGATTGAGCAAAAAGCACCCGGCGTCTATTCCATCAAGGCCGTTCAGTCTTTTGACGAGTACATTTTTGCCGAGAAAGCGTCGTGCTTTACCTTTAAGCTCACCGTAAACGATGGAGAGGGCAATCCCTATGCACGCCTTCTCGACATCGACGAAATCAAAACTCGATTTACATCCAGCAATCGCAAGTATGACTGGATGCCCAATGAAACGGTTTTGAGCGCCATCGCTCGAGTTTCACGCACCACGGAAGTCGGCCTTTCGAAAAACGAAGCCCGTAATCTTAAGACGGCAATCGAGGCCTGCACCGACCTGGAAACGAAGATCGTCACGACCCCAGAGCGACGCAAGCGCATGCTCACCGCGCTGAGCAAGTACGAAGAGTGGTCGACTCTTTCCGACAACCGCAAGCGCGAAATTATCGATACCGTCTCTAGCGAGCAGCTCGCACAGTACGTTCTAGATGACGAGCACTTTGCAGAGTTCTATGACAAGGTCAAAGAGAACGAGCAAATCCGCCAAGAGGTCGCGCGCCGTCAGGCTGACCTGGAAAAACAAATCCAAAGAGCCCAAGAAGAAACTGCTCAAGCAGAGCAGCGAGCTCGTGACGCCAGGGCGGCCGCCGATGAGGCGGAAGCCAGCCGCGACGAGGTCAAAAAACGAATCGTAGCCGAGACGGAAGCGGAACTCACCGGACGCAAAGCGGAGCTCGATAAGACGCTCGAGGACCTCAGGAGCGCGAAAGCAGATCTCGAAAACCTAGAAGAAGGCAAGGTCCTTGCCAAGCGAGCCATTAAAAATGTCGTCGAGTCGTTTAAGGATGAGATGACCGCGAGCGAAAAGCTCCTCGAGTCGACCGTCGTTCGCGAGATTCTGGGAGCGGTCAATCCCGTACCGTCGGGAACCGCCCCCTTGGCAAACCCGCAACAAGCAAATGAAGTAGCCCCCACTTTGACCATGCCCGCCATGCTGTCCGACGATAAGCTTTCAGCTTCGGACCTTTTAGACCGTATGAGCGATACCGTCATCAATCGAGCTGGACGCGACTTTACCCGCAACGATATCGCCAACCTTATGATCTGCCTTACACAAGGCTATATCACTACCTTTGCCGGCATGCCGGGCACGGGCAAGACGAGCCTCGCGGGAATACTCGCCGGAGCCTTGGGGCTTACCCAGCCCCAAGCAAACCGCTTCTGCGAGGTCTCAGTCGAGCGCGGATGGACCAGCTACAAGGACTTCATCGGCTTCTACAATCCCTTTATGGAGCGCGTGGAGCCTGCAAACGCTGCCGCCTACCAGGCCTTTGAGCAACTCGATGCCGAGCAACAGCTCAAAGACCTCACCCCCACCCCCTACATCATGCTCCTAGACGAAGCAAACCTTAGCTCGCTCGAGCACTACTGGTCACCGTTCCTCCTAGCGTGCGACAAGTTTAGGAACCGTCCCACGGTGCTCTCCCTTGGCGGCGGGCACGCCTTTACGACCCCTTCCTGGCTGCGCTTTATCGCGACGGTCAACTTTGACCACACAACCGAAGAGCTCTCTCCCCGCTTCCTCGACCGAAGCTGGGTCATTATGCTCGACGCGCCGGACACTCCCCTGGATATCGATGACATTCAGAGCGAGGAGCACGACTTTTCCGACGAGCCCGCCGTCCCCCTCTCGACGATCGAATCCGCATTTGGAGTCCGCGAAACGCAGATGCCCGCTGGCCTTGCGGCGAAATTCCAGGAAGTGCTCACATGCTGCGCTACATCCAATCATCCCGTAAGCCCGCGCTCCCAGCTCATGATGCGCAATTACATCGTTACCGCGAGCAACCTTATGGATACCTCCTCGGCATCGACCACCTATGATCCGGTCGATTTTGCCGTCGCCCAAAAGGTCCTGCCTCAAATCTGCGGAACAGAGGATCGCGTGAGAAGCCTGCTCGATGGCCTGGGAGCCATAACCGGCCTTCCCAAGACAAAGCAGCGTATCGAGCACATTCTCGAGGTTGGTGGAGACAGTGGCTTCTACCAGTTCTTCGCTTAAAGCCTGCTCGATCCGGCTTATCCTGCGCGACCCCCGTAACCCTTCCGCTCCCCTGTCGTTTGAGATGCACGAGGGTCGCAGGACACCTGGCTTGGGTGAAATAGACTACAGCGCGGCGATCGTCGACCGCGCCCAGTATGAGCTGTCACTGTTTACCGACTGCAACCTGGGCGCAGTCAAGATAATGCTGCGTATTAACGAGGACGAGCACCAGTGGCGCTGCATCATGCCGGAGCAGGCTGGCAGCAGCTATATTTATAGACTGGTCCCCACCAATGAGAATAACAATTGGAGACCGTTCTCGGATACCTACGGATTTGCCACCGTCGAAGCCCGCATTCATTCGTGCCAACGCCTGTTTGAGCCGTTCGCTGTAAAGACAAAAGAAATCCCTTGTTCCAGCACCATAAGCAACCAACGTCAGTATGTCGTGAAATTGTTGGATGAACTTGCCGGACAGGAGCTTGCCACGCCTATCGGGTGGATGCTATCGGCAGGAAACACGCAGGACAGCGACTCTCTTGGCGATGCGGAGGGTTCTGAGGCGAATAGCCTTCAATCGTTCGTTTTGCTCACCGAGACGATCCTTGCTGGTATTGAAGCAGAGCTTCCCAACTTTAAAACACGACCATGCACCAAAACCGATCGCTCGGAGCAGCTCGTCGCTTCCGAAAAGCTGCGACAAATCGGTCGAAACGAAATCGAATGGCTTTACAAAAACCCCGACAGGCTGTTCCCGGTGCGCCAGAACACCGCCATCCGCATGCAGGGACGCAACTGGTATAGCCGCAAAATTCAAACGAAGCAGACCGTCCGCTCGTGCGACACGTACGAGAACAGGGCCGTCGTTTCTTTTATCTCGCATGTTTCCCGCACGCTCGCGCAGGTAATTGCGGGCATCAATCAAAAGCTGGATGCCCTTCAAGAAGCGAAAAACAGGCTGTCTGGGATACAGGGCACCGAGGGGCACCTTATACCTGTCATGATTATCGATGCGCAGATCGAACGCGACCAACCCTTGCTGTCAAAGCTCCAAGCGCAACGCACTCGTGCTCAGCGCTTTTATAGGCTTCTTTCCGAAGCCATGCCCGTCGCCGTTTCCAATACGTTCAGGATGCCCCGCAAAACCAAGATTTTCCAGGAAATACCCCATTACGCACGTCTTTTTCAACTCATGCGCATGTGGGACGCTTTTGGTGAATTTGACTTTGCGCGCGAAGGCCTCATTTTGAGCATGCATCGTGTCTCGCGCCTTTACGAGCTGTACTCGCTCGCCTCGCTGCTACGCTGGTTTGACTGTCAGGGATACACGCCGGACAGTTCGTACGAAACTCCCTTTGAGCGGGTTGAGCGAACTCAGGAATATGGAATGCCCGATAACGAAAGAGAGGTGGCAAACGTCTACCGGCTGCAGCGCGGAAGCGAGCAAGTCACGCTGTGGTATCAGCCCGTGCTTTACGGAGGCGACCAAGAATTCGCCGGCCTTGGCGCTCATCGCCTGCTGCCAAATGACCAATTTGACCAGCAGCCAAACGACTCGTATTGGACGCCCGATTTTGCGCTGAGCATTAAAGACACGGGTCGAGATTCCCTGTTTTTGCTCGACTCCAAGTTTACGTCTATCGAGAATGCAAAAGAGCAGCGCTTTGACCCCTGCCTTACCAAATACCGTCTTCGGACCATCCGCTCCAACGGCATGCCCATCGATAGCGTGTGGCTCCTCTGCGGCCAAGCGCCCGAGCCAACGTGCGTCCCAACGGGAGCGATGTCTTGGGCTCGCCAGCAGGGAATTCCCCCTATCGGAGGGCTGGCAGCGCTCTCCCCCTTTGGTAACTCTATTGACCAGATGATGCAGTGCCTGGGAATTGCGAAGGGCGCTACGATCGAGAATGTCATGCAGGCTGCCGAGAAGGTTGTTGAGGTAAGTCCTGAGCCGCAATGGGAACCGTTTGCTGCAACTACGGCGATGCCGGAGAATCCGGCGGTGCCTGTTCAGGTCGAAATTGAACAAGTGGTGGAGCCTGATCCTGCAGAGCCTGCGCGCGAACCGGAACCGGAACCCGAGGAGTCCATCGAGGTCTCGGCGGTCGTTGAAGCCGAGCCTGTGGTAGAGGCAACCGATGCGGTCAAGGCGCCCGCGGAGGAAGCTGGCGTAGCCAATCCCGCTGAGCCCGACAAACCTGCTAAGCCCAAAAAGGAGAAGAAGCGCAAACCGAAGAGCAAGGCTAAGCCAAAGCGCCCCGCTGGGCCGGCAATAGACACTGCCGAAGTTCGACGGATGCTGCTCCAGATTATCGACGGGACGCCTGACAGACATGCGCTTTACGACCAGCGGTGCTCATTCGACACCTTGGGTATTAGCCATCCGCTGCTTCGCGACAAAATACCGGCGGGCCGCGAAGGCAAGTTCTACGATGTAGAGCCCATCACCGTTGACGGAAAGGACGCTTTTATCTTTAAGGCCTGGACGCCGATGAATGTGAATCAGATCAAACGCGCCTGCGCCCGATTGGCTAAGGAGCAGGCTGGGGATTGACGACTTGTTTGAAGGCCTAATGGCAGGGAGAGGATGCGTACCATTCGTGACTACAATCTACAACGTTCCATTAGCCAACAGCGAGCAGTGTATGTAATTACCGCAGTACTACCCAACAAATTGCCCTTCGCGTAAAACTTATGAGTACGGTCAAGCAAGCGAACGGCACACAAACTATTCGCTTGCTTGTTTTTCCTCAAGCATCTCGCAAAGCTCGCTTACGCTCATCAACCATTTTTGTTGTTCGGCAGTATATGAAACAAAAACGGGACGAGGCACAACTAGTTGCAGATTGTGTTCGCGCATCGAATCCGTGTACTCCGTGCTAACCGCAGCATCGAGCGTAATTAGGTGCTTATGATCAATTCGATTTGCCTCTTCGAGAACCTGACGCCAACGCTCTTTTATTGTCGTCTTTGCCCCAAGCATCGTCAGCCGCTCTACCGGAAAACAGGCATCTCTGTACGCCTCAATGGACGGCATAATGAAATCCGGCTTCGATTTACCCTCAGTGTAGGGCTGAGCGGTATAACGAATGCCCCTTCCTTTAAACAGAAACTCGAGCTGGTGTTCAAACGCCGCACCTGCTCGCGACTTCCTTCGCTGAAATGTTGACATCGTTATTCGAAGTACCGCGTCAACATCCAGCACTCCCCTCATATAGGGAGTGAGGTCATTTTCAAGTAAGTACCTTTCGAATACCTTGAATAGAATCTCTTCTCGTTCATAGCAATCGAGTAAGCACTGGTCAGGAAATTCCCTCCAGTCAAGATCGCCAAGCGTCGAGGCAGAATACCTTGTGAAGTCGATTCCTTTGGGAAACGAGTCGCCGAACTTTTCGATCATATCGTCCAGATATGACTCGGCAGAAGCAGGTAAGGCAACCTCAACACCAATTGCCTCGAGAATAGATGCCGCAATCGATCCGATTCTAATGTCATCGGTCGTTGACCGCGAGAATCTGCCACTAGAGACATCCTCTAAACCAAACAGCCACCTCAGTTGACTTTCGGCATTTGATCCTCGGCTCGCGAACACAACCAAAAGACCGTGCTCATCAGAAATCGCCATGATCATTAGGTCGTCGATATGGGCGGCCTTAATTGCGTCATTGTCATTGTAGTAAAGCCTGTATTCAGTCCTAGTAGGATGCTTCCTGCGAGCGTCATACCAAGTTGTGAAGCCATGGTCAAACAGTGGGTTAGCATCGTCGCACAGATAAGCAAAGGTCGTCGGTATGCCCCTGATATCATTATCGCCAAAGAGCGATCGAAGCTCAGCGGTACCATTGAATTCGTGCTGATTGCTTACTTTCCCGTCGATATCAACCGCGACCAGCCTCTTTGCGACTGCGCCATCAAAGTAGCTACTCAGTACACCGTAATCCATCGAAATAAGCCTCCATCATTACCTTGGCAACCGCCCGCACTGCTGGAACAGTAACGGAGTTTCCGAATTGATGATATGCCTGCGTGTCAGACACCGGAATGATGAATTGATCGGGAAAGCCCTGGAGCCTTGCGCATTCACGCGGAGTGAGCTTGCGGGGATTGACTCCCTCGCCACGAGAAATAAGAATTTCGCTACCGTCCTTATGATATCGCGCTGAAAGGGTACGTGTGGTGTCGTCGGGGCCCACTGTGCTATAGCCAAATCCATTGCCAGCCGCCTGATGCTTTTTCTTATAAGCACGCAAATAGTCCCATAACTTATCCGACAAAATGTATCGATTATCCGGGCTGTCTTCAAGGATCTCCTTAACAGTATGACCACCAGACCCCATATCAAGCTGATTCCAGTCAAATGGAGTCTTTTTCTTGAAGCCGACAATATAGATGCGCTCACGGTGTTGGCAAGTCCAATTTTTACTGTCGAGCACTTTGTAATGGACGTCATAACCCAGTTCATCTTCAAGCGTCTGCATAATAATCTTGAAGGTTTTGCCATGGTCATGGCTCGTTAAATTCTTAACGTTCTCAAGCAGGAAAGCCTCCGGCTTCTTATCGCGCAGGATCCGAGCAACTTCAAAGAATAAAGTACCCTGAGTTTTGTCTTCGAATCCCGTCGCCCTGCCCATAGATTTCTTTTTTGACACACCTGCAAGCGAAAAGGGCTGACACGGAAAGCCTGCTAGCAGCACATTAAAACTCGGAATGTCTTCCGAGCGGACCTCGTGAATATCTCCCGCAGGGGTGTCCCCGTAATTCATTCGATAGGTCTTCTGCGCGAACTTATCCCACTCGCAAGAGAAAACGCACCTGCCGCCCAATTCTTGAAAAGGCATGCGTATGCCACCGATGCCCGCAAAGAGGTCAATATAAGTAAAGGGGGCGTCCTTGCGATCGCCTTGTGCAAATGGAGCCTTATGGCCAAAAGAGCGAATAAAAGCCAGCTCAGCTGCAGAAGGACAAGATTCTCCCGTCTCCCACCGGCGCACAGTTCTATCACCATTTGGCCCCATCCCAAGGGCAGCGGCGAACTCTTTTTGAGTTAACGCAAGCTCTTTACGCTTTGCAGTTATCTCCCCTTTTACGTCTAACATGCTATCCAATCGGAATAAACTGCGGACGAATTGTCCGCTAATTGACACAGCGAATCACAAGCTTAAGGCGTATCACAACGCATGGCAATAGTGACAGCATGACAGTAAATTAAATGCGCATGCGGACATATTTAGCCGAATAGTCTTTATGACCTTCAATTAACTAGTGGGCCAGCTTTCGCTAGCCCACTAGTTAAACAGGCGTTTGAGCAGTCTGTTTCCTGTTCCAACTTCCTCAAAGGGCATTGTAAAGATCAGCACTAAATAAACCAGTCGTCGGCATGTCGAACGTACCTACGATTAGAGCCCTATCGAGAAACCTGTTGCCGTTTTCGCAGGCGGTTTCCGGAACAAGTGCACAGTTATAACAAGCTGCCAGATTACAGGAGTCAAGCCCTTGGCCCCGCGATTCAATACAGACAGGATCATCTGAACACCAAGTAGCTTTCTGCATGGAATTGTTTAGAATCTCTTCGAACCTACCCGGCTCCCCGGATCTGACCAAGCCGCCCAGGGAACCATCTCCCGACGCGGACGCAGTGTAGATTAGAACGCCGTGCATGTCCTCGAACTCCTCGGCGCCATCCTCTAGGTACGCTTGGCAATACACTCTTTCACGAAGAGATGCGGCGGAATAACCGCAGACTTCGCTGATACCCAACAAAACTATGTGAGAAAAAGTGTGAATGGCGACGAACAGGGGATTGATCTCCCTAGGCTTAGCATTACGACTTTTTATCGCGTTATTAAGGTTTTCCTGCATTACCTCGATTCTGGCAGCAACCTCGGGCCGCGCACACCACTCTTCCAAAACGCTCTGGTCGAATTCGACAAACACTCCCTCACCAACGGTTTGGTTTGCAAGCGTCCAGTCAAGTCGTTTTCTCGAAAGCTCTCTTCGCCTTTCCTCCATACTCTTCAGATCGTTGTATTCAGGGTTCAATCTGGTGAACCCAACGAGAGCCCGGGTTACGGTCAAAGTGTCTATCAGGGATACACCCGCTATGTAGTTACGGATTAGCGGCGACTCGTATTCATTGGGGTTAACGGCACGACCGACAAATTCCCCACTCTTCCTAATTTTAGGATCTCGCAGCGTCAGATACTCGTCATGAAGATACTCAATCTCGGATTGTCCAGAGTCCCCTTCAGTTTTCTTTCGTTGATAAGCCAGACGCAAGTCTTCCGGGTCGACTCCGCCCATGCTTGCAATTAACGATAACGCTGCGTCCAAATCACCTTTTCGATCGAACTCGAGCATCGTAGTAAACTGCTCATCGGCAACTTTCTTCACCCGCTCATCCAATGCATCGGGGATGAGCACCGAGCTGACCACATCGGGATAACATACGTTCGTTGCGCCCATAATAACGACGCGCAGGTCTTTCCCGTCGCAAGAACATTGTTGTTTGGAAATACGATTAAGCCATGGCTGCCTGCCGCTGCAGTGATAACCAATCTTGTTCAGTCCTTCTGGTCTATTAGCTCCGTGGAGCGATTTACGAGCTCCGCAAGTGCACTGATAGACGATATCGCCCATGGTCGTACTTCCGCCCATGGTCCTTCTGCTTACAACATGTTCTCTTGATTTCGGATCAATGTCTGTTCCGTTATGCACCCACTGCATAACGGGAAAATTATCGATATGGCCATGTGGACACACGACGACAAAACGCTCTGGAATGAGCTTAATATCGCGCTTAAATTTTTTTGAACAAGCCTCGCATCGAATCTGTGTACTTACATTGGTCGACTCTTTGTATTGCATTTGACCGCATCGTGGGCAATACAACCAGTTGGGAAAACGAAGCGCTGGGACGAAACCGCCGTGGTGCCCGTCATCAACTGGAGGCGCATACAACCTATTTACTCCAACGTATCTTTTCAGCCTTGAATCTGCAATTGTCTCCAGGTTCCCCTTGTTTACCTGTTGCTCATAAGCATCAAGGCCGGCAATCATTACCGTAGTATTGGCATCGCACGGGTAAATTGCGCCAACGCTATACGGCCCGAACATCTGGCCCATGCGAAGCGAATAACTTTTTCCTCTTCCCTGTTTGCGAGTATTTCCAGCATTGAACCTAGGCATTACATTCCGCCTCCCTCTCGTTATATTCGCCATATGAGCCTACAATCCGCAGCTTGCATTGAGCGTCAACGCTTCTCATCGAAGTCGGAACATCAAACGTTCCCCCGCTCCATGCATCGCTCGTCTTGCTTCCCGAAGGATGCATAAGCGGAGTCGGCGGATCAAGATTATCCGGCTTAAGTTCGAACCATCGGTCATAGTCACTCTCTTGCCAAATGGCGCGAATGGCTTCTATATCCTGTTTGGCACCAGCAAGCTCATGAGGGTCAACCTTTTCGATTCGAGATAGTATCGTTTCCGCCGCAAGTGAAAAAGCCCTTTCCTCGGGGCTTCGGAACGCCTCGGAATCTTCTTCATCCACCGACCGATAAATACCGATCAAGGTTCCGAACAGAGCACGATCGCGGACCTGTCTACAAAATGAGGTGACGCTAGATGGCTCAACGTTTTGATAAAACCCATTGTGATACATTGCAAAATTCTCGTAATGCGAACGATCGCGTGGCTTCGTAGCACTATAAACAACAAACACAATGCCCTTGGCCTTACCGCGGCCAACACGACTACTTGCCTGAATGTATTCTGCCGTTGTCTTGGGCTGGCCCTCGACAACCATCAGCCCAAGACGCCCGACATCCAAGCCTACAGAAATCATATTAGTCGCAAAACAAAGGTCAACAGCCTTACTCGAAGGATATGAAATAGTGAGGCTGTCTAAGCCCTTTCTCACCTCGTCGGCATCCTTACGTCCCGTCAGCTCTTTCGCCACGTTGATATACCGCACGGATTTATCGCCAACTCGCTCCGCACGCATCTTGTGTTCGTGAAGTCGTTCCGGAATATCACCGCCCATCCAAGTGACGGCTTGTCCAAGTTCTCTCGTTGTTCCATAGTAGCCAACGATGGTCCAATAAGGATCTTTTTGTTCATCAGTAACATCATTCCATGTTGCAGGCTCCCAAAGAAGGTCTGCATAGAGGCGTATATTTGCTGAAGCAGCATTCAATGTCGGGATAAACAAACCAGCATATCGGCGACCTCGAGCTTCCTTGTCTTCATAGGAAAAGAAAGAGTCGTCGTAGTCTATTCCTGAAGGCGGAAACTGAAATACCTTGTCTTCCCCACAGGCATATAACTGATTGCACTGCTCTTTAGCCCTGCCAACCGTCGCTGTCGAAGCAACGACTTTTGGCAAAATCTTGGAAGAGTCGTCCGTACGCTCGCAAAGCGCAGAAACAAGGGTTTCGTAATGGCCCGCCATCGACCCTAACGGCCCAGATATTAAATGTAACTCATCCTGGATGATCAGTTTGGGAGGACGACCCCTTCTGCCGTTGTGAATTCCGAACAAAGCAAAGGCTTCGTGACGGTAGGGCAGCATTGCGAACTTATCAATTGTTCCGACAAGAAGTGATGGCGGGTTTTGATAAATCTCCTCATCGACGACATCCAAAGGCAGTCCGTCGCCTTTCGAATAACCGCATTCAGGATTCGAGCAGACAAACAATAGCTTTTTTGTCCGCCTTTGACGCACATAAGATGCCCTGCGGTCGTCTTCAAAACTACTCCCACACCAAGGGCACTTGCGCACTGGAAATGGATTAAGGCCTTCGTTTCTATCAACATAAGCCTGCCTCTTTTTCTCAGCTTCGTCACGCTTATTCGGACTTGCATCACCACCAACCCATAATCCAATTCTGAACTCGCGACCACCGAGTAGCTCGGGCTCCTTGCGCCTCATCGCTTCAAGAGAGCAGATAAGGGAAGAGGCGCGATCGAATTGTTGTGAAGTCAGAAGACGTAAGGTATACCGCATAAACACGGTGACGCCTTCACTCTCATTATGCGACAGACGCTCCCAAATTAGCACGAATGCTGTAAGCCCCAGATACGCCTCCGTTTTACCGCCACCAGTTGGGAACCAGATCAAGTCGACGACTTTCCTGTCTTCGCATGTCTCATCCACCATCGATCTGATATTCATCAAAATAAAGGCCAGCTGAAAGGGCCTCCAACTACGCGTGTATCCAAGGGGCTCATCAAGGCTGCCACGCTCTCCCGAGACAACGCTATAATGCAAGAACTGTTCATACATGGCCTCGTTGGCCATTATGAACGCCTTTTTTGCTATGTCATCCGTTTCCAACGTGCCGAGGCCCTCTTCAATACGATTAAGGCAGATTTCACACTGAGCCAAGTTATCCCACGCTGCCGCTCGATAGCATTCCGATAGCCCTTCAGCCTTGCCCCTCACTTCTGCAATCCACTGACCATATTTCTTGCATAAAAGCTGAATCGACTTGACAGTGTCATCCCAATGGTCAGGATTGCCAAAATCTTCAATCGATAGGGTCACGTTTTCCATAGACGGGTGAATTGGCTTCATTGAGCGCGTTTCGGCAGTTGGAATAATCTGAGTTTCAGCCCATAATACAGGCCGATTATCATCCCAACGAGTTGCACACCCATGCCCTATCGCATAGTTTCGAATATTGCGATAGATAAGTCGTTTTGTCGCTTCTTCCGCTGATGCAACATCATTTGCCTGATTCCATACCGGCGGAATAAGGCCGCTGCTAGAGCTAATTCTTAAATAAGTTTGGTAATAACACTTGAGATCATCGTCGGACCGATTGCCCGTTGCGTTGTCCGTATTACATACAGCCACCGTGAGCACTACGCCGCCGGAAATAGCACGACGGTAAACGAGCCATAGCTCGAGATGCTCTTTCCCCAACCTGTAAACGCGCTTGACATCATCATGACGTCCGCTTGGAATTGCAAGGTCTCCCGATTTGAAAACAAAGTGCACGGGAACGCGTTTAAAATGGCTCTTGTCGTCGGCTTTGATTCGGACATATTTTGCGCAACGGATATCGGCCGACAGGACGTCTCCCGGCCGAACTGCCACGGTCATGCTAATGGCAGACTGTGCACGTGCGTTAGATAGCGCGACCGGCTCTTCATAGTCCTCGTCGGGTAAAGCCTCGCCCACATCTGAGGCGTCCGCTATATCTGGCAAGCCACCGTCGCGAGCAGGGCCCTCATTGCGTTCATCCAGAGCCGTGTCCGGTTCTCTGCCGGCGCTCTCCCCTTGGGCGACATCAACGTGAGCGCCCCTTGGGTGCAAGACTCCAGCATGATACCGACCCGCCGGAGAATCACGCTCGTCAAGTATTTCTTCAGAGTCTGGGTCCATCGGCCCAACAAACTCCTCATGCACAGACTTATACAGACGGTTCCTGAGCTCTTCATCAATAGTGTCATCGAATTTTGTATTCATCTAAAAGCACTCCCTACAAAACGTCAACGCGACTAATCGCCACGTCCTTTTGATCGCCAACGCAAGCCACTCTGAGCAGCTCGATATCGCCTGCCTCATGTCGCTCGTCGAAACCGGCAACCGCGCTATCCAGGCCATATTTAGCTAAATCGCGAATAAACGCTGCAACCATATCTTTCGCCGCAATTCTGCCGACCGCGCGGTGCTTGTTCCTGATGGCAGAGACAGCATGCTCGATAGAATTTAATTCTTCGTCGGTTATCGAAAAACCAAGCGCAACAAATATCGCCCGCACGTCCTCTTTCGCTTGCGGTGCAATATTCCTCCCTCTCACCCAAGCTCGGACCGCGCTTTTCGTTCGCGTTTCCGACACCTCTGAGTAAATCCTGTCTATTATTTCGGCATCTGTGTATCCAGCCATACGTGCGTCCTTAATTGGTTCACGCCATTTATGCGCCACAGCCAGCACGTTGTCGTAGTTTTCTGTGGACCTTTCAGATTCCCTTTTTATATACGACTTATCCGAATGAGTTCGCAAAACCACGTCCCCCGGAAGAAGAGCCGAAGCGGATTTCTGATCGGGCTCTGCACTTTTTCCAGCAAGACAATTGCTGATAACAAGAAGACGGCCACCCTTCCTACCCGAAGTTTTGGCTCTAAGCCAAACGTGAGTTCCATCATGAAACAACACCGGCGTTGCGAGAACTGATTCTTCTCCGTCTTTTGCAATGTCTTTGCTTATTCTCTTTTCCTCTAATTTACTAACGAAAGACGATGGCTGTTCTCCGCAAATAACTTCAGTTTCAACCGGTACACCTGCCCGTCTTGACGGCAAGACTCTATTTATTCTCTTAAGCGGCGAAACGTCCAATGCATCCAATGTCTTATCCGATATTTTGAGACAACGGTTCGTCATTTCATTCCATTGCAAGCGGGCATTTGTCCGCCAACCAACTTCTAGTCCACCGTTTCCATCTTCATATCCATAGAGAACGAGATAGACATTGTTCGCCAAACCGGCATGAAGGGCCTTGACCATAGTCCCCTTGTCATACCATCCGCTAAAAATAACTCGATCCTGGCTGCCGAGATATTTTCCTCGCAGATAGTCTCTTACCGCAATCACTTTAAATTGCTTCGCGCTATATCCGTTTAGCTCAAGTTCCTTTGCCCAATAAGCATAGACTTCGTCAACCCGATTTCTGTCAACAACAAGAATGGTAGACAAGTCATCCTCAATGCCGTCGACAATTAAATCGTATATGACCTGTTCTTTTGGCATTCGATGTCCCGCTCTAAATACAGCAGTTAAAATGCCGCATGCCTCAACGAGCAGATTGTAATCAGGGAGCATCAAAACTCTCGAGTCTTCGATCAATTCACGCGCGGAGTTGATAATGTCACACTGCAAATCGCTGTATTTTTTGTCAGGCGCTTCCGTCATTCGAATTGCAGACCCCAAAACAACATAGATGTCTTGGATTGCCCCGAGGACATCGTCGTCATCCACATCAATGCTGCCCAATGTGTTATATACGATCTCGGCCGCACGCGTTAAGCCCGCCCGTTCATCGGGCACCGGATACACAATTTCATGAGGCTTATCAAGAACCCTGCGCTGGATATCGGACAGAACTGGGTCATCTGACAACAGCGCGGCATTGCAGTCATCCCAGTCAAATAGCAGAAAGCCCTGATCGCCAAGCTGACGCAAACGATCCATAGTCCAACGATCACAGAAGCCTATAGCCTCAATTCCACAATCTTTTAAATCTAAGATGTCGCTTAGAAGTGTTGTGTTCATCAAATCGGGAGTAGAAATGTTCAGGGACACAAATTCAACGGGAAGCGATTCATCCATAGAGATGTCGATTATTTGAGAAATGCTACCTACTCCGTCTACCCGCGGACCAATATAAATGGATGGAGTGCATGCAAAAGGCCATTTAAAGCCACAGTGCTCCTCGCCGTTTTGGTCAACGTAAACCACTGGCATTGCTTCATTCAGGTCGTATTCCCGGCCCCCTATACGCACTTTGCCTTTACAGATGGCAGTCGGTGCATCATTCGCGTATTGGGATGGAGAGGTAACGTAACCAACTGGTTGAACGGTTCTGCCACATTGATTCAAAATGTCTCTGAGTGTTGGGGCAAGCGACTGATAGAGCTCTTCTTCTCTACGCCATGAATTGCGCTTGCGTTTTTTCGTGCTTCGCGTCAACGAGAGTTCCGCGGCAGCGGAAGCGTTGTGGGCAAGCGGAAACTCCCTCACCTCTCTGCTGAGGCCAAGCGATTCATCTTGAGAAGAAAATCTGACTGTTTTTTCGTCAATCGAGGTAATCTTGACGACACAGTTTCCGATCGCGACCTTATCGCCAACCTGAACCTTATGAAGTCCTTGGCGAGGCTCACCAGTCATCAAGTTCTCCAGCGCCGCCAAGAGCACAATAGCGATGGCTTCTCTTTCAAAATCAGGGCAGCTGACAATAAGGCCCGGGCATCCCTTTGTTCGAGCCCTGCGCAGCAAAGACAAGTTCGCCCGCGTGATCGACGTAATTTCAACCTCACCCATATTTGGGAAAGAGAAATGGATATCATTTCCTACGCAAGAATGAGAGTTAAATAGATCAGCGAATGACGCCCTTTGACTACTGTTCACAATACCCTCGTTATCTTGGCCATTCTGTTGTTTGGCCACCCGAAATGAAGCCAGCAACCCCATAACCTTGTCTTGAATTATATTCGGTTTCGTGATTTTTATTGCCAAACTCGGCATATTAACGATGAGCGGTATCTATTCTCTCGCCGCAGGTACAGCGCAAATTGTTGAACAACAATTCGGGTTTAAGACTCAAACACAGTCCGATATATTGCACCTAGACACATAGAGTATGAGACGCTCAAAATGCGGTCGCCTCTCATTCGAATAGCTTAGTTGCAAACGAGCTTTCCGATCTAGCACTTCAACATTTCGAAGACCGCTGATGAAGAATGGAGCAGAAGGAACAGCTTCTTGCATGTCTGCTTTCTTACCGGCTTGTACATCATCCCGTGCATCAGAAAATTTCGGTTGAGTTCGCCTTCGATATCGCGATTGAAGTTGTTTGCATTGTGGAAAAAGTAATCATAGGCAGTTAGGCAATTATTAAGCCAAATCAGAGACATTGCATCACTTTCAAGGCAATCAACACCCCGCTTCGCTTTTTCTAAAGCGGCCTTGCCATTTCGCCTCCTTTCCCCCTTGGGTATCTCAAGTATATTGCACCAGCAGCTCGTACGGCTCATTTTGATCTGACCTTGCTCCACGCCGAATTTGATGCAGAGTTAGGTCTCCACAATCTACCTACCTCCCCTCCGCCTTCAGCTTCAGCAGCAGGTCGCCCAGCTCGGGGCACTTGCTAGAAAGGCACGTCTCGGCTCGCTCGCCCATCCCCCACCGCTGGCGGATCTCCTGGGCGCGCGGACTCACGTGATAGTCCCCCTCCATCATCTGCTTGAGCAGCTTGGCGGTCACGCGCGCATCGGCTAGGGCGCTGTGGGCGTGGCCCGTCGACTCGTCGAACTCGATGCCAAACCACGTTGCCGCGTCGCCCAGCGAGACGCACCCGTGGCTGCCCACATCCATAATCGAGGTGTAAAACGCCTGCAGGTCGGCCCAGTCCGTTGGAAATGCGGAAAGGTCGATGTGCTTTACCTGGCACTCGGTCAAAAGCTGTCGACGGTCCGTCCCGCTCCAGCAAACCACCTGGGCGGAGTAGCGACCGATCCAATCGTTGAGCCTTTTGATCACCACATAGAGCGGATCGGCCATCGCGGTGTCCACGGCCGATATCCCCGTAAGCTCGCGGACGGGAAACGCAACGCCTTCGGTAAATTCCGTCTGCACAAACTGCGAAAACTCGCCCATAACGTTGCCGTGGTAATCGAGCTTAACGGCGCCGACCTCGATAATCTCATTGCGCAGCCCACGGCGCTGGCGCTGCTTTGGCACCGGCGCAAACTCAAAGTCCAGCACGATCTGGCGCGCAAAGTTCGTCGTATCGATAGCCGAGATACCCGGCGTCTTTTCAGCTGACACGGTTATGGCCTCTCTCCGTTGCCTGCCGCCTGCTACATAGGCGGCTACATTGCCGTAAGGATAGGCGCCCGTGCGGACATGAAAGCGGGGCGCAATGCCATGCGCCAAGCACACGCCATGCAGGCGGCCCCAAGGGAGTCGCCCGCTCTATTCAGATGCATGAAAAAGATTGAGGCCCGGTGACTTGAATCAGAGGTCATCCCGGGCCCATCAGAGCTCGTAGAGCTCTTGGTTGCTTTGGTCTCGCTCCTCACCGCGCTTATCGGACTTTCCGAGGCACTTAAGCAGCGTACGAAGCAAAAGAAGAGGGGTCGACACCGTTAAGGCATTGACCCCTTGAACTAAGTAACGGCGCTGCCCAGCTATCACCCTTGGGCTGCCGTCAACTTTATTCTATCCGCGGGCGCTTGGTTTAACAAATGGATTTTCGGCAACGAGGCCTCGGCGCCCGCTCCTGCGTTCGCTCAACTCGTCGCTCTACTCCAGCCACCACTCAACATCCACGGAGCACTCAACCGCAAATGCTAAAGACCACGCGATCGGGCAAAGCCCCATCACCAACAACACAGGACGGACCCTCAGCTTCCTTTACGTTATAGCTAGCTATATTATACTTTCCGATAATATAGCTAGCTATAACGTAATTCGACAAGCGGCGCACGCAAAAGGGGCGGTACACCACCGCACACGGACCGTTCCGGAAGCTCCTGACCGCTCTGGTCTCGCTCCTCACAGCGCTCATCGGACTTTCCGAGGCACTCAAGCAGCTTCCGAAGCATAAAAAGAGGGGTCGACGCCGTTAAGGCATCGACCCCTTAATCTAAACAACGACACTGCCCAGCTCTTCACCACTTGGGCTGCCGTCAGCCTTATTTTACCCACGGGACAAACCCTTTGAAGTGCGGCTTGGCGCCGCATGACGTCGGCGGACGAGGCGATGCGTCCGCCGGCGAATAGCACCAAATTGGTTACTTCTTGCTCTCGGGCAAGACCAGATCCACGGCAGCGTCCTTGGCAGCATCGATGTGCTGAGCCACGACCGGCGTCTGCGGAAGGATCAGGTTGAGCGCGATGGCCATGATGGCGGTGGGGGTTACGGCATTGGAGCCGATGACGGTGGAAACCCAGGTGGGCATGCCCTCGCCGGCAAGGCAACCGTTGGCCATCCAGATACCCAGGCCAAAGACGACGGAGGTACCGACAATGGTGGTGGTGCGCTGCGTGAGGCCCTCGCGGGTGAACATGCGCACGCCGTTCATGGTGATGGTGCCAAAGACGCCGACGGTCGCGCCGCCGATGACAGGCTGCGGGATGGCGGAGAGCACGGCAGAGAGCTGCGGGAACAGGCCGGCGATGGCAAAGACGGACGCGATGATCACAAAGACCCACTTGTTGACGACCTTATTGGAGCAGATGATGCCCACGTTCTGGCCAAGGGCGCTGGTGGGAAGACCGCCCAGCAGGCCGCCGCCGATGCGGCGGAAGGGAGCGAAGGCCTGAAGGGCCGTGTCGATTGCCGAAAGAATGAGCGCCACCTGAATGATGTCGGTGCTCTTTCTCATTCTCAATAATAATTTTTTGTTATCAGACTATTTTTCAGCTGAGACAACGCATTTCCGCAGGTCAGGAAAGTGTCTGGTCAAAATAACATCTAACTTTTCTTTTGGTCGACCGCTTACCGCCAAAATCCTACCGTTCGTCTGTATTACGCAATGTACCTGCGAATATACGAGTCAATAGACACCGTGTTACCATGAGAAAAAATTGTTATGAAACTTCCGATTTCATCCAAAGGAGTTGCCCGTGAACGAGACTGTACGTCGCTTTTTGCCGATGGTCGATTTCCTGGAGCAGATACTCGGCAAAAACAGCGAAATCGTGCTGCACGATTTCTCGGATCCCGACCACGCCATCGTCGATATCCGCAACGGCATCGTGAGCGGCCGCAAGGTCGGCGGTCCCGCCACCGATCTGGCACTCAAGATCATGCACGATCCCAAGTATCGCGACCTGCCGTTTATTACGGGCTACGAGGGGCGCGGTGCCGGTGGCAAGACATTGGAATCCGCAACGTACTTTATTCGCGAGGATAACGAGATCGTCGGCATGCTCTGCGTCAACACCGATCTTTCCACGGTACGCTCCATCAACGCCATGGCTCAGCAGCTCATGGCCTGCTTCGACGCTGTGCCAAGGCAGGCGGAGCCCGCGTCTATCGAGGTCGAAATTCTTTCGGAGTCTACACAGGAGCTCATCGACCACAGCATTTCCGAATTGCTCGAAAGCCGCGGCCAGGATGTCGCCTCGCTTGGGCAGGCCGATCGCGTGGACGTTATTCGCCACCTTAACGGCAACGGCGTATTTATGCTCAAGGGCGCTGTTGCCTGCGCTGCCACCGCACTGGGCATCTCGGAGCCCAGCGTCTACCGCTACCTGCAAAAAGTTCGCAAGGAGGGCTAACGAGCAAAATGGAGCTCGGGCAGTCTTTTTGGGACGGGGCTATTTTAGCTACCCTCCCTCTGCCCACGATTTCGATGAGCCGCAAGTAAAATCAATCCTGCATATAGGGGTAGCTAAAATGGCCCCGTCCCAAAAAGACTGCCCTTGGTGGCTCCGCAAGCGATCCGTCACGTGATAAAAGAACCCTGCAGCTCACACGCGCTGCAGGGTCTTTTTGCATGTCATGTTTAGTTGTTGCCAACGCCTTAGAGAGCGGCGACGACCTCGATCTCGACCAGACCGCCAGCCGGAAGAGCGGCAACCTGGAAAGCGCTGCGCGCGGGGAACGGGGCCTCAAACTTGGAGGCATAAATCTCGTTCACGGCGGCAAAGTCGGCGATGTCAGCCAGGTAGACCGTGGTCTTGACGACATCGGCAAACGTAGCGCCGGCAGCGGTCAGCAGGGCTTCGACGTTGGCGAGGGACTGCTTGGCCTGGGCCTCGATGCCCTCGGGCAGCTTGCCGGTCGCGGGATCGATGCCCAGCTGGCCGGACAGGAACACCATGTTGCCGGTCTGGATACCGGGGGAATACGGGCCGATGGCTGCGGGCGCGTTATCGGAAGACACGAGGGTCTTGCTCATGTTTTTCTCCTTACGATCAAATAGAGAGCGTAAGCGCGACGTTCGCACCGGGAGGCACAGTTCGGTCTGAACACCGCGCTTGATTGGGATAGTAGGGGATGATTTTGCCCGATGCAAGATAATTATCAGATTGCGATAATATTTTATCGCCCAGCGGTTTCCCCGAACCGCTGAACGGTTCTCCACGGGGTCAGCCAGCCCAGGCTACTGAAGACTTTGTCCTGCTTAGGCTGCGGGCATCGCCCATCGCGACGGCGCCACTATACTTTTGTGTATCTGAGCATTTTGAAAGGCAGGATATGACCGCAACCGCCAGCCGAACCACCAACCGCAGGCCCGAGCTTCTGGCCCCCGCCGGAGGCCCGGAGCCCTTTGCCGCCGCGCTCGCCGCCGGGGCAGACGCCATCTACTGCGGCATGGGCAGCTTCAACGCCCGCCGCAAGGCCACCAACTTTACCGATGAGGCCTTTGAGCAGGCCTGCCGCGCCGCGCACCTAGCCGGCTCGCGCGTCTACGTCACGGTCAACATCGTCATCAAGCAGTCCGAGATGAGCGATGCACTGCAGCTCATCCACCGCTGCTCCACGCTGGGCGCCGACGCCTTTATCATCCAGGACTGGGGCCTGTTCTTTGAGGTCAAGCGCACCATGCCCGGCATCGAGACCCATATCTCGACCCAGGCGAACATCCACGATGACCGCGGAACCATCTGGTGCCGTGAGCAGGGCGCCGACCGCGTGACCCTCTCGCGCGAGCTTTCCATCGACGAGATCGCCGCCATCCACGACGCCGCGCCCGACGTTGACCTGGAGGTCTTTAGCCACGGCGCCATCTGCTTTTGCTACTCGGGCCTGTGCCTGCTGTCGAGCTTTGCCATGGCGGGCCGCTCGGCCAACCGCGGCATGTGCGCTCAGCCCTGCCGTCTGCCCTACGAGCTGATCGACGAGAACGGCCGCACGCTCTCCCCTACCGGTCGCGAGCGCGCGCTATGCCCGCGCGACACCAACACTTCACAGCTTGTTCGCCGCCTGTATGACGCCGGCGCCGCATCGCTCAAGCTCGAGGGCCGCATGAAGGCGCCCGATTACGTGTACTCCATCGTCGATGTGTATCGTCATCAGATCGATGACATGCTGGCCGGGGCCGTCGTAGATAAGGACGAGGACGCCGCTCGCCAGCGCCAACTCAAGCGCTGCTTTAACCGCGACTTTACGCACGCCTATCAGGACGGCACCTCGGGCGACGAGATGATGAGCTACGAGCGCTCCAACAACCGCGGCCAGATTGTGGGCACGGTGCTGGGCAGCCGTCTGGCCAACCGCGACGTGCGCGGGCTCAAACCCGACGACCGTCGTCGCCGCGCCGCCATCGCCCGCATTGAGCTGTTTGAGCCCGTGGGCAAGGGCGACTTGTTGGAGCTTCGTCACGACGATGAGTTCGACCAATTCCTGACCACCATCGCTATCGATGATGCCGCCGCCGGCGACATCATCGAGTGCCGCGTTCCCCGCAGCATGCCCGAGGGCTGCCGCGTGCGCGTGATTCGCAGCCAGCGCGCCATTGACGCTGCCGGCGCTGCGCTCAAGCGCGACGTGCTACGCCGCCGCGCCGTAGACGTGTCCGTCGCGGCGCGTCTGGGCGAGCCGTTTACCGTCACGCTCACCTGCTGCGACGACCCCACGCTCACCGCCACCGCCACCGGCTTTACCGTCGAGGCCGCCGAGACCCGCGCGGTTGAGGCGTCCGATCTGGTGGAGCACGTGGGCCGCATGGGCTCCTCTCCCTTTGAGGCCGCGAGCTTTGATGTGGCGCTCGATGAGGGCTGTGGCATGGGCTTCTCCGCTGTGCACAAGGTGCGCGCCGCCGCTTGCAAGGCGCTCGAGGAGGCCATTCTGGCGCCTTACGAGGAGCGCGCCCACACGCTCGAGCTGCCGGCGATTGTCACCAGTGATTCCCGCCCCGCGCCCGAGCACTACCGCGATGAGCCGCAGATCTGCGCCACCGTCACCTCGCTCGACGCCGCCGAGGCAGCGCGCGCGGAGGGAGCCGCGCGCATCTACATGACCACCGACGCGCTCGATGCGGCCGAGCTCTCCCCCGCCGATGCGTTTGAGCAGGGTATTGTCCCCGTGCTCGATGAGGTCTGCCGCGCCGTCGACCACGCGCGCGTCGACCCGTGGGTCGTTGCCGGTGCCACGGTCGCTATTGGCAACATCTCTGAGCTTGCCCTGGCCGCCCAGGTTGGTGCCACGGCCGAGATTCGCTCTTGCCTGCCCGTGCACAACACGCCTTGCATGGAGGCACTCGCCGAGCGCGGAGCCGGGGCGTTTTGGCTCTCGCCCGAGATCACGCTCGACGAGATTATCTCGCTTGGCACCTCCGCGCCCGCAGCCCTGGGCATCACCGTTTTCGGCCGCCCGCGCGTTATGACGAGCGAGCACTGTATCCTGCAGGTGGCCAATGGCTGCATCCACGATTGCGCCCACTGCCGCCTGCGCGTCCGCAAGCTGTCGCTCAAGAATATCGACGGCAAGGTCATGCCGGTGCGTACCGACATCCACGGCCGCTCGCGCCTGTACGACGCCTACCCCATCGACCTCACACCGCAGGTTCCACAGCTCCTCGACGCCGGCGTGCGCCGTCTCATGGTCGACGGAACCCTGCTCGAGGCCGATGAGATTGGCCGCGCCGTCGCACGCGTCCGTCGAGCCGTCGAGGCCGCGCAGGCCGGCCGTAAGCCCGCCGCCCGCCTGCGCGGCGCCACTTCGGGCTGCATGTTTGTGGGAATTAGCTAACCGAAAGGCTTACACGTGAACGAAGAACCCCAAGTCCTCTACTGCGACGCCTGGCTCATGGCCATCGATAAGCCCGCCGGCATGATCGTCCACGGCGACGGCACCGGCGAGCGCACGCTTACCGACTATGCCAGCGACCTTTTGCTGGCGATGGGCGACGGCCTTGCCGCGACCGACATGCAGCCGCTCAACCGCTTGGACCGCGACACTACCGGCGTGGTGCTGTTCTCGCTCGACAAGCAGACGCAGCCCGCCTTTGACCAGATGGTCATCAACCACGCCTTCGAAAAGCACTATCTGGCGCTCGCCGAGGGCAAGATCGACTGGAACGAAAAGCTCATCGACAAACCCATCGCCCGCGACCGCCACGATAGCCGCAAGATGCGCGTCGGCGCCAGCGGCAAGCCGTCGCAGACGCGCGTGAAGGTGCTCAAGCGCCTTAAGAGCCGCCGAGGCCTGCCCACCCGTTCGTATATCGATGTTGAGCTGCTCACCGGCCGCAAACACCAGATCCGCGTGCACCTGGCAAGCGAGCGCCATCCCCTGGTTGGCGACGACCTGTACGGAACGCCGCGCCCCTGTGGCCTCATGCTCCACGCCCACAGCGTATCCTTTACCCATCCCGTAACCGGCGAGCACATCTACATCGAAGCCCCCTGCCCCTGGGAGCCCTAAAACCTGCCAAAAAGGGACAGGTTTATTTTGGCAGGTTTTATCTGCGCAAACGTCAAGCCGCCACGATGGCTCAGCCGCGGCGCCAAAACGTCTCGATCTGTAACAGTTAGAACCCATTTTCCGGTCTATCTGTTACAGATCGAGACATTCAAATCCCCCTCAAGGGATAATCTCGATCTGTAACAATAACTCGGCAAAATCGGTCCCAGATGTTACAGATTGAGACAAAGGGATGGTGCGGTTCGGAAGTATCTCAATCTGTAACATCTAACCCACTTTTAACGGTCCAGTTGTTACAGACTTAGACAAACCGGCGGACAACGAAAGCGGCAACGCCTGTGATGGACGTTGCCGCTTTTCTATTGAGAAAACTACTCGGTTTTCGTTACGAACCACCACAATGGGGACAGGCACCTTTGTGATGGTTTTGGCCTTGTCCCGTCGCTAGACCGTGATGACGTTGTCCATTGCCCGATACTTGGCGGGCACCTCGCCCGCGGTAATAATCGTTGCGTCGCGAAAATCTGCGAACTTGACGGGCGCCACCATGCCAAATTTACTGGCGTCCGAGATTACAAAGCGCCTGGCCGTATGGCGCATCGAGATGCGCTTAACCTGCGCCTCCTCGATATCGGGCGCCGTGAAGCCCTGCTCGGCGGCAATGCCGTTAGAACCCCAAAAGCCACAATTGAAGTTGTAGCGGTCTAAGGTTGCCAAGGCATCGGGGCCAACGAGTGCTTCGGTCTCGGGCTTGAGCTCGCCGCCCAGCACCACGGTACGCATGCCGCGCAAAGCGAGGTGCTGAGCATGGAGCACGGAATCGGTCACATAGGTGACATCTTCAAGGTGTGGAAGATGCTCGATGAGCTTGAGCGTCGTCGAGCCCGAATCGATGTATACAAAGCTCTCGGGCTCCACGAGCGCCGCGGCGCGGGCGCAGATACGCTCCTTATCGTCGTTATGGAGGTCGCTGCGCTCATTGAGCGTTAGGTCGCGCGTCACGTGCGCGCGCTCAAGACTCGTCGCTCCGCCGTGGACCTTGGCGATGCGGTGTGCTCGATCGAGCGTCTGCAGGTCGCGCCGAATGGTAGACGCCGTTACGCCCAGGGTATCGGCAAGCTCTTGCACAGTAACCGAGCCAGCCTGCTGGACCATCGACACGATCGCGTTGAGCCTATCCTCCGCAAGCATCGCTTACTCCTCCTCGGGGTACACGACTCCCCAGTCGGCGCGGAGCTTGGTCATAAGCTCCATGACATCAGAAGCATAATCCAGAAGCTCGCGCTTCGAATCATCGCCGGCAACGGCCTTCTCCAGGTCGGCCATCTCGTAGCACAGAGCGTATGCCTCGGTGCCGGTGTGGACCTCCTCACGGTGCCCGTCCGCAGTCCACACGATGGTCGCGTGATCGGCACGCGGATATTCGTTGACCTCGATATAGCACTTGTCAAAGCTGATGACCGAGCGCTTGGGGTGCTTGGAGTGAAGTGTAAGGCTCACCACGCCCAGCTGCTGCTCGGCATTACGGCAGACGATGCCGCCCGCAACGTCAACGCCGGTCTCGCAGGTGTTGCCGAGTGAAACGACCTCAACAGGCTGGCTTGCCATAAAGAGGCGCATGACGGACAGGGCATACACGCCAATATCGAGCATGGCACCGCCAGCAAGGTTGCGATTGTAGAAACGGTTGGTCAGGTCGCCGTATTCCTTGTAGCTGCCAAAGTTGAGCTGAGCGAGGTTCATGCGGCCAAACTCGCCGGCATCCATGCGGCGGCACAGCTCCCGATACAAGGGCATGTGGAGCACCGTGGTGGCGTCCATAAGGACCACGTTGTGCTCGTCGGCAATGGCACGCGCTTCGTCGAGCTCGGCGGAGTTGAGGGTGATGGCCTTCTCGCAGAGCACGTGCTTGCCAGCTGCCAGAGCGGCGCGCAGGTAGGTGATATGCGTGTTATGCGGCGTGGTGATATAAACGGCGTCGATGTCGGGATCGGCGTAGAGGTCCTCAACCGTCTCGTACACCTTCTCGACGCCATACTGCTCGGCAAAAGCCTGGGCCTTGGACAGCGTGCGGTTGGCGACGCCCGCAAGCTTGCGGCCGGCAAGGGCGAGAGACTGGGCCATCTGATTGGCGATAACGCCGCATCCGATCACGGCCCAACGAAGCTCGGGAGCCGTAAAGATGTCGTTAGGGAACGGCTGATCCTGGACCGAGGCAAACGCCGCCTTAGCGGCGGCTTCGGCGTCGAGCGGAGCCTGTTTGGAATCTGTCATCATGTGCCTCCTGAGTCACCGGAAGTTCTTCATTTCCAACAGCCTTATATTCGCACAAATTTGCGCGCATTTGCTTGTATTTGCGTGTTTATTTGTTTATCGGTTATTATTTAACCATAGTTTGCAGATATTTGCGCGGCTATGCGCATTATCGCGCAAGACTCTGTGCGTAAATACGCATGCAACGATCGTTATGATGCAGAAAAAGGCGGAACACCAAAACCCCTAAAGGCAAAGCAGGCTGTCTTACTCTGCCCCCTAGGGGCATCAGACATCAAAAGACCATCCCTAACTGCCGGCACATAGGGACTGTCCCAGGCTGCCGAAACCTGGGGGCGTTCCCCGTACGACGCTTTCGTGGCAAGACTGTCTCCATCAACTAGCCGTTAAAGAACGTCCCCAACGACTAGTCATTTATGTCTGTCCCCAATGAGTATAGCCACTCATTTATGTCTGTCCCCAATGAGTATGTCAGAAGTAGCCACTCATTTATGTCTGTCCCCAATGAGTCTGTCCCCAATGAGTAGGGATAGAAAAAGGCCCGGGTGCCGTGGCATCCGGGCCTTTGCTAGCAACTTAGATGTTGCGGGCAGCTTAGAACTTGTGGCCGCACTTCTTGCAGACGCGCAGCTTGTTCTTGCCGTCCTTCTCGTGACCGACGCGGGTAACCTTACCGCACTCGGGGCAAACGAGATTGACGTTGGAGGCATCGATAGGAGCCTCCTGCGAAACGATGCCGCCCTGCTGGTTGGCAGCGTTGGGCTTGACGGCCTTCTTGACGACCGAAACGCCCTCGACAACGACCTTGTTCTCGGCAGGGAGAGCACGCAGGACAACGCCCTGCTTGCCGCGATCCTTACCAGAGAGAACCTGGACCTTATCGCCCTTCTTGATATACATATATCTCCCCTAACTACAGGGTCTCGGGAGCGAGCGAGACGATCTTCATGTACTTCTTGTCACGAAGCTCGCGAGCGACGGGCCCGAAGATACGGGTGCCGACGGGCGAACCATCGTTGTTGATGACAACGCAGGCGTTATCATCAAAGCGAATGTAGGAGCCATCCTTGCGGCGGATCTCCTTAACGGTGCGAACGACGACGCAACGGACAACGTCCTTCTTCTTGACGTTGGCGCCAGGAGTAGCCTCCTGGACAGCACCGATGAACACATCGCCGATGCCTGCATAACGACGCTTGGAACCGCCAAGCACCTTGATGCAGCGAATCTTGCGAGCGCCGGAGTTGTCGGCGACGTTCAGCATGGTTTGCATCTGAATCATGGTAGATGTTCCTCCGAACTAAGAACCGAAGAGAGGTGCGCAGCCTTTATGCGGCCCGTGGTATGCAAGCCAGGCATACGCACATCTTCGGAAACGTACAAGTCGTAAGAGCGACTGCTTATTTAGCGCGCTCGACGACCTCGATGAGGCGCCAACGCTTCATCTTGGACATAGGACGGGTCTCCATAACGCGGACGGTATCGCCCACGCCAGCCGTGCACTCCTCGTCGTGAGCGTGCAGCTTCTTGGAGCTGGTCATCATCTTGCCGTACTTGGGGTGACGCTTGCGCTCGGTGATGGTGACAACGATGGTCTTGGCACCGGAGACGGAGGTAACGACACCCGTACGGACCTTACGCGAGTTACGCGAATCAGTCATGTTCTCTCCTTAGGTCCTACTCGGCGACAGCGGACTTCTCCGCTGCGATCTCGCGGGCGCGCTGCTCCGTGAGGACGCGAGCGATGTCCTTCTTCACGGTGTTGACGCGAGCGGTGTTGTCCAGCTGGCTGGTGGCCATCTGGAAACGAAGGTTAAAGAGCTCGGCGCGCATTTCCTTCAGCTTCTCAACGAGCTGAGCGTCCGAGAGCTCACGAATCTCTGCGGGCTTCATTAGTTCTCCTCCTCGGCCGTCTCTGTAGCGGCAGGCTTAGCGACGATCTTGGTCTTGATGGGGAGCTTGTGCTGCGCCAGACGCAGAGCCTCGCGAGCGACCTCCTCGGGCACGCCCTTGACCTCGAACATGATGCGGCCGGGCTTGACGACGGCCACCCACTCCTCGGGGTTACCCTTACCAGAACCCATGCGAGTCTCGGCAGGCTTCTTAGTGATGGGCTTATCGGGGAAGATCGTGATGTAGACACGACCACCACGCTTCATGTAGCGGGTCATGGCAACACGAGCGGCCTCGATCTGACGGTTGGTGATCCAATGGGCCTCGAGAGCCTGGATACCAAACTCGCCGAAATGCAGCTCGGTATTACCCTTGGCCTGGCCCTTCATGGAGCCACGCTGCACCTTGCGGTGAAGAATACGCTTAGGGGCAAGCACTACTGACCCCTCCTCTCGGAGTTACGACGACGAGGACGGGAAGAGCCCTCGAGTGCAGGGTTGGGAACAGGCTGGCCCGGGAGCTTCTCGCCCAGGTAGATCCAGACCTTCACGCCGCAGGCACCCATGGTGGTGCTGGCGACAGCCGTGCCGTAGTCGATCTTGGCACGGAGGGTGTGCAGAGGCACGCGACCCTCACGGTACCACTCACGACGGCCCATCTCGGCACCGCCGAGACGACCGGAGCACTGGATACGGATGCCCTTGGCGCCGGCCTTGCGGGCGGACTGGACAGCCTTGCGCATGGCGCGACGGAAGGCAACGCGGCCCTCGAGCTGCTCAGCGATAGACTGAGCAACGAGGTTGGCGTCGAGCTCGGGGCGCTTGATCTCGACAACGTCGACGGAGAGCTGGCCCTTGGAGACGCCAGCGACCTTCTCGAGCTCGGTGCGGAGGGTATCGATCTCGGCACCCTTCTTACCGATGACAACGCCGGGGCGAGCGGTGAAGATGATGACCTTCACCTTGTCGCCAGCGCGCTCGATCTCGACGCGGGAGACAGCTGCGCGGGAGAGACGCTTCTCGAGGTACTTGCGGATCTCGAGATCGTTACCGAGGGTCTTAGCGTAATCCTTCTCTGCGAACCAGCGGGAGCGCCAGTTCTCGGTGATGCCAAGACGGAAGCCGGTGGGGTAGACTTTCTGACCCATACAGCTTTACGCCTCCTTTCGAGGAGCAACGACGACGGTGATGTGGGAAGTACGCTTCAGAATGCGAGAAGCGGAACCCTTGGCGCGGGGACGGATGCGCTTAAGCGTCGGACCCTCGTCAACATAGGCAGCAGCGACAACCAGGTTGTCGGCACGCAGACCGTTATTGTTCTCGGCGTTCGCAACGGCGGAACGGAGAACCTTCTCGACATCCACGGCGACGGCGCGGTCGCAGAAGTGGAGGATGTCGAAGGCCTGAGCGACAGGCTTGCGGCGGATCAGATCGACCACCAGGCGGGCCTTGCTGGGGGAAACACGCACGTACTTAGCGACGGCGCGAACCTCGGTGGCCTCAGTTTCAATAGACTTAGTTGCCATTTACGGTTAACCCCCTATTTGGCCTTGTGGCCACGGAACGTACGAGTCGGCGCGAACTCGCCGAGCTTGTGACCAACCATGGACTCGGTAACATACACGGGCACATGCTTGCGGCCGTCGTGGACGGCGATGGTGTGACCAACCATCTCGGGGAAGATGGTGGACGCGCGGGACCAAGTCTTCACGACGTCCTTCTTGCCAGCCTCGTTCATCGCGGTGATACGCGAGAGAAGGCGAGTCTCCACGAACGGGCCCTTTTTGAGACTTCTGCTCATAAGTGCTTTCTCCTAAAACTCGGTATCCGAAATTACTTCTTACGGCGACGAATGATGTGCTGGTTCGAGACCTTCTTCTTCTTGCGCGTACGAAGGCCCTTCGTCGGCTTACCCCAGGGGGTAACAGAGGGACGACCAGAGGTGTGGTTCTTGCCCTCGCCACCGCCGTGCGGGTGGTCGACAGGGTTCATAACGGTACCGCGGACGGTCGGGCGCACGTTCATGTGACGCTTACGGCCGGCCTTGCCGATGACGATGTTGGCGTGATCGGCGTTGCCGACCTCACCGACGGTGGCGCGGCAGGTAACGAGGATGCGGCGCATCTCAGAGGAAGGCATACGGACGATGGCGTACTTGCCCTCCTTACCCATCAGCTGGCAGGAGTTACCGGCGGAACGGGCGATAGCGGCGCCCTTGCCCGGCTGGAACTCGACGGCGTGGATGAGCGTACCGACGGGGATGTCGGCGAGGGGCAGAGCGTTGCCCGGCTTGATGTCGGCGTCAGAACCGGACATGACGGTCTGACCGACCTCGAGGCCCTTGGGGGCCAGGATGTAGCGCTTCTCACCGTCAGCATAGTGCAGCAGAGCGATGCGAGCGGAACGGTTCGGATCGTACTCGATCGTGGCAACCTTGGCGGGCACGCCGTCCTTGTTGCGCTTGAAGTCGATCACGCGGTAACGACGCTTCACGCCGCCGCCCTGGTGGCGGGTGGTGATGCGGCCGTTGTTGTTACGACCGGCCTTCTTGGGCAGGGGCTCGAGAAGAGACTTCTCGGGCTTGGTGCAGGTGATCTCGGAGAAGTCGGAGATCGTCTGCCAACGCCTACCAGCGGAGGTCGGCTTAAGGTGCTTTACAGCCATTACAATCCCTTTCAATAGGTATCCGTTAGCCATCGCAGACAGGGATTCGAGGTTCTGCCTCGGGTGCGATGACACCGGACGTATACACGGTTCCGGGCGTGTCCATTTTATACGCCCAAAACCTTGAGCTCTCGCCTCCCCTATTTGGGAGGCATGAGCTCACTCAACAGCAGCGAGTCTTAGGCCTGGTTGCCAAAGACCTCGATGGTGTCGCCCTCGGCCAGCGTAACGATGGCCTTCTTCCAAGAACGGGTCTTGCCGGCGACATAGCGCACGCGCTTGGTCTTGGGCTTGACCGTCAGGGTGTTCACGCGAACGACCTTGACGCCGAAGATCTCCTCGACAGCGTCCTTGATCTGATACTTGTTAGCATCCTTGGCGACCTCGAACGTGTACTTGTTCTGCTCCATGCCGGAGAAGGAACGCTCGGACACGATCGGACGGATGATGATCTCGTGGGCGGTCATTTATGCAAGCACCTCCCCGAAGTGAGCGGCGATGTCGGCGGGCATCAGCACAGCGTTGTTGTTGACGAGATCATAGGTGTTGGCCTCGTCGGCAGTGATGATGAACGTCTTGGGAATGTTGCGGAACGACAGGTAGGCGTTGACGTCCTCATCGCGAACGATGATGGTCAGACGCTTGCCCTCAAGGCCAAGAGCCTTGAGCATGGCAACGGCAGCCTTGGTGGAAGGCTTCTCGAAGCCGTAGTCGTCGACGAGCACGAGCTCGCCATCGGCCAGCTTGGCGGACAGCGCAGAGCGCATAGCCAGCTTGACCTCCTTGTTGTTCATACGCTTAGCGTAGGAACGGGGCTTGGGGGCGAAGACAACGCCACCGTGACGCCACTGGGCAGCACGGATGGAACCCTGGCGGGCACGACCGGTGCCCTTCTGACGCCAAGGCTTCTTGCCGCCACCGGAAACCTCAGAGCGGCCCTTAGCGGACTGGGTGCCCTGACGCCAAGAGGCCATCTGGCACTTGACGATGTGGTGCATAACGTGGATGTTCGGCTCGATGCCGTACACCTCAGCGGCGAGCTCGGCCTCGGCGACCTTCTTGCCCTCGCTGTTCTTTACTTCAAACTTTGCCATTTAAGTGTTCTCCTTGGTATGACGCTGGGCTAAATGGGCTGGGCCCTTAGGCCATACGGATGGCGACGAGACCATTCTTGGCACCCGGGACAGCGCCCTTGACCAAGATGAGGTTCTGCTCGGCATCGATGCGGACAACGGAAAGGTTCTTGACGGTAACGCGCTCGTTACCCATGTGGCCGGCCATCTTGACGCCCTTGAGGACGCGCGCAGGATAGGCGCACTGACCGATAGAACCGGGGTGACGCTGGAAGTGAGAACCATGCGTCATAGGACCGCGGCGCTGACCCCAGCGCTTGATGCGACCCTGGAAGCCCTTACCCTTGGAGGTACCGATGACGTCGACCTTCTCGACATCAGCGAAATCAGCGACGGTGACGACCTCGCCGACCTTGTGCTCCTCGCCGTTCTCGACGCGGACCTCACGAAGGAAGCGGACAGGCTCGACGCCGGCCTTGGCGAAGTGACCAGCCATGGGCTTGTTCACGTTCTTGGCCTTGATGTCGCCGAAACCGATCTGGACGGCGTCATAGCCGTCGGTTGCCTGAGTTTTAACCTGCGAGACAGCGCAGGGGCCAGCCTGGATGACCGTGACGGGAACGACGTTGTCGTTCTCGTCCCAAACCTGGGTCATGCCAATCTTGCGGCCGAGAATCATGCTGATCAAGATATGATCCCAACTCTCGCGTGGTCTTGGGACAATGCGTACACCACCGAGCGTACGCCCCTAGAGGACCACTACTTACACGACGTGCTCCCCAGCCTTGTATTGCGTCCGAACTACCTGACAACCCTATTAAGCAGGCATTTTGTCCAGCCAGAATACTCCCCTGGTTACACACAGCTGTTTAGTATACACGGCTGCGGGCGTATCCATCGAGATTCATATTTCACTCACATTGTTTACGCAGGTAAAGTGCGTGAAGTCGCCTGGGCTTGGCAGAGGGGCGGCGAAATATATTAAATTTGCTGCTCTACAGTCCTGCGCAAGACGGAAAGCACATTAAGTGCTTTCCTTTGCGTGCGGAACTCGCGACAAACTTAATATATTTCGCCGCCCCTCTGCCAAGCTCGGGAGACGACACGTTGATGTCTGCTTAACTCTACTCGCTCAGCTAATGACTTTGTTGGGGATCCACAATTTGCTGCAAGGTGAACTTGCATTGGGGCGTATCGTCCTCTTCTCGCGCATCGTCGAAATCGAAGATCATAATGGCGCAGTTGGGGAGTTTTGCTGGGAGCTCGAAGCCCTCTGGAGCTGCAGCCTTGATGAATTGGCGGCTGGCGCTGCCGTGGCTTACTGCTAGGAGGGTTTCGATGCCCTCGGCGCCCATGAGATTGGTGAGGGTGTCTACCATGCGTTCTTGCAGCGCGCGGCTTCCTTCTCCTCCGAAGGGGACCAAATCCTCGCCCGGATCCCAAACGTCGGTAGGCAATGCGTCATGCGGGCCTTCCTCGAAGGTCCCATAGCCGCGCTCGATGATGCCTTCGCAGGGCTCGACAGTAGCATCCGGACCGAGAATCTCGCATGCGACGAGACTTGCCGTGTCCATGGCTCGGCCTAAAGGCGATGAGACCACTTTGTCGGGGACGACGCCGTGGGCTTTGAGCCATTCGGCTGCCGCTTGGGCCTGTTGACGGCCCAAATCGGTAAGCGGTGAATCACAGCGACCCTGGACGAGCTTTTTTACGTTGAATTCCGTCTGGCCGTGGCGGAGCAGATACAGCCTCTTCATATTCTCCCCTTCTGTATAACGTGCTTTGCCGGCGCAGACCTACTCGTGGGTATGCCCTACGTAGTCATCGTCGATCGTAATCTTGGCAATCGACTTGGGAAATTCCGATTCGACCCTCTGGGCCAACGCGTGCTTGAGCTCATCGGACCCCATGCCCAAATCCGAGGGACGCACGCAGTCAAAGATCACGTTGGTGTGCGTAGGACCCGGCACACAGCGCAGGTCATGAATCGAAAGGCGGCTATCGATCTGTTGGGCCATGGCGTGAATGCGCAAACGCATGCTCGCCACATTGGGGTCATCGGTCACGATGGGATCGTAGTGAAGCGTGACAATCATGTCGTCTTCGTCCCTAAATGCCTGTTCAATGTTGTCGAGCGTGTCGTGACTTTCCAGCGGGCTGGCCTCGGCCGCCATCTCGGCGTGAGCGCTTGCGAACTTCCTGCCCGGGCCGTAGTCGTGAACCATTAGGTCATGAACGCCCAAAACGCCAGGGTAGCTCATGATCTTGCCGCGAATATAATCGACCAGCTTGGGATCGGGCGCCTGACCCAAAAGCGGGCTCACCGTATCCTGGATGAGCTCAAAACCGCTCCAGCCAATATAGGCGCCAACGGCAAGGCCGACCCAAGCATCAAGATTGATATGCGTCACCTGCGAAACAATTGCGCACGCTAACACGGCGCCTGTGGCAAGGACATCGTTCTTGGAATCCTGCGCGGTCGCATGCAGCGTCTCAGACTCAATACGGTCACCGAGCTTTTGGTTGAGGGCCGCCATCCACAGTTTAACAACCATCGAAAGCGCCAAGACTGCCACCAGGGCAAGCGAGAACTCGACGGGTTCGGGGTGGACGATACGCTCAAACGAGGACTTCACCAGTTCGAGGCCGATGAGCAGCACGAGCGCCGCCACGACCAGACCCGAGAGATACTCGTAGCGGCCATGGCCGTAAGGGTGCTCGGGGTCTGCCGGCTTGCCCGCCAGCTTAAAGCCAAGCACGCTCACGATGTTTGAGCTGGCGTCGGACAGGTTGTTCATGGCGTCCGCCACAATCGAAACCGATCCCGACAGCACGCCAATTGCACCCTTCGCAGCGCATAGCGCCACATTGGCGAGAATACACACCACGCCCGCCAACGTGCCCACGCGCGCACGGTCGCCCTGCGCACGACGAACGATCCACTCGACCATCTATATCTGCCCCCAACAGTTTTACTCATACACTCGTCTGTCGAATAGCTCAGTAGTGTAGACCCTTTACCCCATCGATACAAAAAAGGCCGCAACCCTTAGGGCTGCGGCCTTACAAATCGCACTATCGAGCAAAAAGCTTAGAGCTTGATGTCGATGTCGACGCCAGCGGGGAGGTCGAGACGCATAAGCGAATCAACGGTGCCCGAGGTGGGATCGAGAATGTCGATGAGGCGCTTGTGGGTGCGCATCTCGAACTGCTCACGGGAGTCCTTGTCCTTGTGCGGCGAGCGGATAACCGTGTACAGGTTGCGCTCGGTGGGCAGGGGGACAGGACCGGAAACGCGAGCGCCGGTCTTCTGAGCGGTCTCGACAATGAGCTTCGCGGACTGATCGACGACCTCGTGATCATAGCCCTTGAGGCGAATGCGGATCTTCTGGGTAGCCAACTTAAACCTCCAAAGAGTGCGAGAGATGTTCTCGCGGATTACGTAACAGGGAGCTCGAACTTAGGCGTTCTTGCTCATGACCTCGTCCACGATGGACTTGGGCGCAGGCTCATAAGAGTCGAACTGCATCGTGTAGGATGCACGGCCCTGGGTCTGGGAGCGAAGGTCGGTAGCGTAACCGAACATCTCGCCCAGCGGCACCTTGGCACGGATGAGCTTGGTGTTCTTGCGATCCTCCATGCCCTCGATCTTGCCGCGGCGACCGGAGAGGTTGCCCATAACGTCGCCCATGTACTGCTCGGGGGTCTCGACCTCGACAGCCATGATCGGCTCGAGCAGCTGCGGATCGGACTTCTTGAGGGCGTCCTTGATAGCCATGGAACCGGCGATCTTGAAGGCGGCCTCGGAGGAGTCGACCTCGTGGTAAGAACCGTCGAACAGGGTGACCTTAACGTCGAGGACCGGGAAGCCGGCGATAACACCGGTGTTCAGGGCCTCCTGGATGCCCTTGTCGATGGACGGGATGTACTCCTTGGGCACGACGCCGCCGACGATAGCGTTGACGAACTCGTAGCCGAAGCCCTCCTCCATCTTCTCGAGCTTGATGACGGCGTGGCCGTACTGACCGCGACCGCCGGACTGACGGACGAACTTGCCCTCAGCCCTCTCGACGTCGTGACCAGCGGTCTCGCGGTAGGCAACCTGGGGCTTACCGACGTTAGCGTCAACCTTGAACTCACGGAGCAGACGGTCAACGATGATCTCGAGGTGCAGCTCGCCCATGCCGGCGATGATGGTCTGGCCGGTCTCGTGGTTGGTGGACACCGTGAAGGTCGGGTCCTCCTCGGCGAGCTTGGTCAGAGCCAGGGACATCTTGTCCTGCTCGGCCTTGGTCTTGGGCTCGATGGCAACGTCGATAACGGGCTTAGCGAACTCGATCTTCTCGAGGACGATCTCCTTGCCCTCGGCGCACAGGGTGTCACCGGTGGTGGAGTTCTTGAAGCCAACGCAGGCGACGATGTCACCGGCGCAAGCGTCGTCACGGTCGATACGCTCGGCGGCGTTCATCTCGAGGATGCGGCCGAGGCGCTCGCGCTGACCGTTGGAGGCGTTGACCACGTAGGAGCCGGACTCGGCGCGACCGGAATAAACGCGGACGTAGGTGAGCTTACCGACGAACGGGTCGGTCATGATCTTGAAGACCAGGCCGGAGAAGGGCTCGTCGAAGGAGGGATGACGCACGATCTCCTCGCCGGTTTCCGGATCGGTACCGGTGACGGCCTCAACGTCGAGCGGGCTGGGCAGGTAGTCGACGACAGCGTCGAGCAGCTCCTGAACGCCCTTGTTCTTGTAGGCGGAGCCCACAAAGACGAGGTTGAGCTCGTTGGCCAGAACGCCCTTGCGAAGAGCAGCCTTGAGCTCCTCGACGGTGAAGTCCTCCTCCATGAGGATCTTCTCCATGAGCTCGTCGTCAAAGCTGGCAGCGGCGTCGAGGAGCTCCTCGCGCTTGGTGGCAGCGATGTCGGCGAACTCAGCCGGGATCTCGTCCATCGGCTCGGGGTAGGTCATGCCCTTCTCGTCGGCCTTGAAGTCCCATGCAGTCATGGTGACCAGGTCGATGACGCCCCAGAAGTTGTCCTCGGCGCCCATCGGGACCTGAGCGGCCACGGCGTTGGCGTCGAGACGATCCTTCATGGTCTCGATAGCGTTGAAGAAGTCAGCGCCCACGCGGTCATACTTGTTGATGAAGGCGATGCGGGGAACGTTGAAGGTAGAAGCCTGACGCCAAACGGTCTCAGACTGGGGCTGGACGCCGGCAACGGCGTCGAAGACGGCGACAGCGCCATCGAGGACGCGCAGGCAGCGCTCGACCTCGGCGGTGAAGTCAACGTGGCCCGGGGTGTCGATGATCTGGATGCGGTAGTCCTTACCGTCCTTGTTCCAGAAGCACGTGGTAGCAGCGGAGGTAATGGTTACGCCGCGCTCCTGCTCCTGAACCATCCAGTCCATGGTGGCAGCGCCCTCATGGACCTCACCGATCTTGTGGGTCTTACCGGTGTAGTAAAGAATACGCTCGGTCGTGGTGGTCTTACCGGCATCGATGTGGGCCATGATGCCAATGTTACGGGTATCGGAAAGCTTGTGCTTAGCCTTAGCCATGTTAGTTCCTTACCTTAACTTACCAACGATAGTGAGAGAACGCGCGGTTGGCCTCGGCCATCTTGAAGACGTCCTCACGCTTCTTGACGGAAGCGCCCAGGCCGTTGGAAGCGTCCAGAATCTCGTTTGCGAGACGCTCAGCCATGGTCTTCTCCTTGCGAGCGCGGGAGAAGTTGACGATCCAGCGGATGCCCAGAGCGGTGGAACGACGGGAGTTGACCTCCATCGGGACCTGATAGGTAGCGCCACCGACACGCTTGGGCTTAACCTCGAGCGTGGGCTTGACGTTGTCCATAGCCTTCTTGAAGGTAGCGAGAGCGTCGCCACCCTCGGACTTCTCGGCAACGATCTCGAAAGCGGTGTAAACGATGCGCTCAGCGGTGGCCTTCTTGCCGTCAAGAAGGACCTTGTTGATGAGCTGAGTCACCAGGCGGTTGTTGTAAACGGCGTCAGGCTGAACCTCACGACGATTAGCTGCTGCACGACGCGGCATGTGAAATCTCCTTAAGTGTCTACCGTGCGGCGCTTAGGCGGCACACGGCGAAAGTATCAAAACGTTATCTGGCTTATTTGGCCTTGGGGCGCTTAGCACCGTACTTGGAACGGGCCTGCATACGGTTCTGGACCGGAGCAGCATCGTAAGCGCCACGGATGACGTGATAACGGACACCAGGGAGGTCACGAACACGACCGCCGCGGACGAGCACGATGGAGTGCTCCTGCAGGTTGTGGCCCTCACCCGGAATGTAAGCAGTAACTTCGATGCCGTTGACGAGGCGAACACGGGCAACCTTACGAAGAGCCGAGTTCGGCTTCTTGGGGCTCGTGGTGAAGACGCGGGTGCACACGCCGCGCTTCTGGGAGTTGTGCTGCAGAGCAGCGTTCTTGGACTTCTTGGGCGCGGAACGACGGCCCTGGCGAACCAGCTGGTTAATAGTAGGCAAAGCGTACTCCTTCTCGAATGATTCCAGCTTTCTGTAAAGTGCAACGGCTTGAATCGAGGGGTCAGCATCCCCCTACGAAACACGCAGTTCGATAGGATACGTGCCGTTAGCTGTGTCGTCAACAGACCACGCCGCCGGGCGTATCCTAAAATAGCCACATTTCCGCAAAGCCTACACAAAAGGAATCCCCTCCTGTGCGCGAGGGCGGATTCCCGGTCCGGGCGGCCCAGGGGTTAAGTTTGCTGCTCTACACTCCTGCGCAAGACGGAAAGCACATTAAGTGCTTTCCTTTGCGTGCGGAACTCGCGACAAACTTAACCCCTATGCCGCCCGTCCCGGAAATCCGACGTACTCGTCGGGGCAACGTTCCTCAACAAAAAAGACCCGCTTCCCTGTTGGGAAACGGGTCTTTGGAAGGGCGGTTAACGTACTGGGAAATTACTCCCCGTCGTTGTCCTTGGCCTCTTCGGCGTCGTCGGTGTCCACGAGCTGGTTGAGCAGCTCGTCGAGGGAAGCCATGTCCTCGTTGATGGCACCGTTGGCGGAAGCCTTCTTGTCGTCGATCGGGGCGCCCAGGAGCTCCTCGTCGGCATCGGCGTGATGCGTCGGAGCGGAGGTGCCCAGCAGGATGTCGTCCGGACCGTCGGGGCTAAAGACCATCTGCAGCAGCTGCGAAAGGTCTTCCTCGTCGGCAACGTCGTCGTTGTTCTCGAGGATGTAGAGCAGGTCGTGGGCCTCGAGGCCGTCACGGAGCTCCTCGATCGCCTTGGCACCGATGCCATCGATGCGCAGCAGATCCTCCTCGGACTTGCCAACCAGGTCGCCGACCGTCTCGATGCCGACCTCGCTGAACTTGTTGGTCCAGCGCTGCGACACGCCCAGGTCGTCGAACAGGTACAGGCGAGCCTTCTCGGCGGAGATGGTGTGGCCGTTGCGGGTGAACGAACCGTCAGCACCACCAAACTCGTCGTAGCCGGCCCAGTCGAGCTGCTGTGGGAGCCGCTCGTCCAGGTCCTTGAGCTCCACGGGAGCCCACTCGGGCAGTGACTTGGCGTTGGGCGAAGCCGGACCATCGATGTCCACGTAGCCGTCGGCCGTGCGATACGTCAGCTTGGCGTTAGCGTACGGCTTGAGGCCGGTACCAGCCGGGATCTTCTTACCGACGATGACGTTGGACTTAAGGTCGAGCAGGTGGTCGACCTTGCCCTCAATAGCGGCCTCGGTAAGGACGCCGGCGGTACGGATGAACGAAGCGCTCGACAGCCAGGAGTCGATGTTGGACGCAACCTTGAGCGTACCCAAGATGACGGGCTCAGCCACGGGAGCCTGACCGCCCAGACGGGCAACGCGCTCGACCTCGTCGGCGAACTCGTAGCGGTCGACGTACTGACCAAGCAGGTACTTGGAGTCGCCGGGGTTGGTGATCTGAACGCGACGCAGCATCTGACGTGCGAGCACCTCGATGTGCTTGTCGTTCAGGTCGACGCCCTGGCTGGTGTAGACGTCCTTGACGCTCTCGACGAAGGTGTGCATCGTCGACTCGATGTCGGTCAGCTTGCGCAGGTTGCGGAAGTTGACGAAGCCCTTGGTGATCTGGTCGCCGGCGCGAACCTCGCAGCCGTCCTCGATCTCGGGCATAAAGCGCACCGAAGCGGGAACGCGACGCTCGTCGAGGACACGGGTGTGATCCTCGGAGTCGGTGAGCGTCAGCACGTACTCGGACTTCTCGGGCTTAATCGAGAGGTGGCCGGAGTACGGAGCCAGCTCGGCCTCGCGACCCAGGATCTTCTCGTTGACGTTGCCGACGATATCGAACATACGGCTGACCGTAGGCAGACCCTGCGTAATATCGTCGACGCCAGCGACGCCGCCGGAGTGAATGGTACGCATCGTAAGCTGCGTACCGGGCTCGCCGATGGACTGGGCGGCAATAATGCCGACTGCGGTACCGATGGCGACCGGACGACGGGTGGAAAGATCCCAGCCGTAGCACTTCTGGCACACGCCGTACTTGGAGCGGCAGGTGAGCAGCGCGCGAAGCTTGACCTTCTTAAGGCCCGCATCGACCATCTTCTGGATGTCGGCGACCTTCTCGATATAGCCGTCCTGCTCAAAGAGCACGGTGCCATCGGGAGCCACGACGTCCTCAATGAAGCAACGGCCGACAAGATCGGTGTTGAGGTCGGTGGTGCCGGGGATGATGAGGTTGTAGGTGACACCCTCGTGCGTACCGCAGTCCTCCTCGCGGACGATGACGTCCTGGGCCACGTCGACCAGACGACGGGTCAGGTAGCCAGAGTCCGAGGTGTGGGATGCGGTATCGACCAGGCCCTTACGGGCGCCGTAGGTCGAAATGAAGTACTCGAGCGGCAGCAGGCCCTCGCGGAAGTTCGCCTTAATGGGAAGGTCGATCGTCTCGCCGGACATATCTGCCATCAGGCCACGCATGCCGCCGAGCTGACGCAGCTGGGTCTTAGAACCACGGGCGCCGGAGTCGGCCATCATGTACAGCGGGTTCTCCTCGTCGAACATGTCGAGCATGAGCGCTGCGACCTTGTCGGTACAAGCGGTCCACTCGTTAACGACTTCGATGTGGCGCTCCGTCTCGTTGATGAAGCCCTCCTCGAAGTACTCGTTGATCTGGTCGACGTTGGCCTGGGCGCGGTCGAGCAGCTCCTGCTTCTCGGCAGGGATGAGAGCGTCCCACACCGAGATGGTGAGGCCGGCGCGGGTAGCGTAGTGGAAGCCGGAGTACTTGATAGAGTCGAGGATCGGGCCGACCTTGGCCTCGGGGTAACGATCGCAGCAGTCGGCAACCAGCTTGGCCACATCGCCCTTGACCATCTTGTAGTTCATGAACTCGTAGTCTTCGGGCAGGCACTGGCGGTTGAAGATGATGCGGCCGATAGACGTCTCGAAGCGTGCGGTCTTGTTACCGGTGACATCGTAGTCGACGAACTCGTTCTTGCCGTTCTTGACGCGGAAGATACGGGTACCGTCCTCGTTGATGACGTTGGCGTTCTCGGCGGACACGCGGACCTGAATCTTGGCCTGCATGTCGACCTCGGAGCGGCAGTCATAGGCGTGCAGCGCGTCGTCGAAGCTCGAGAACACGTGGTTCTCGCCCGGCAGACCGTCGCGGACCTGGGTCAGGTAGTACACACCAATGATCATGTCCTGCGAGGGGATGTTGACCGGCTTGCCGGATGCCGGCGAGCGCAGGTTGTTCGCAGAGAGCATGAGCACGCGGGCCTCGGCCTGAGCCTGGCTGGACAGCGGCACGTGGACAGACATCTGGTCGCCGTCGAAGTCGGCGTTGAAGGGCGCGCAGACCAGCGGGTGCAGGTGGATAGCCTTGCCCTCGACCAGCACCGGCTCAAAGGCCTGGATGGACAGACGGTGCAGGGTCGGTGCACGGTTGAGCAGCACGACACGACCGTCGATGACCTCTTCGAGGATGTCCCACACAAAGGTGGCACCGCGGTCGATAGCGCGCTTGGCGCCCTTGATGTTCTCGACCTTGCCAAGCTCGACCAGGCGCTTCATGACGAAGGGCTTGAAGAGCTCCAGCGCCATGGTCTTGGGCAGACCGCACTGGTGCAGCAGCAGCTTGGGGTCGGTAACGATTACCGAACGGCCAGAGTAGTCGACACGCTTGCCCAGCAGGTTCTGGCGGAAACGACCCTGCTTGCCCTTGAGGGCCTCGGCGAGCGACTTGAGCGGGCGACCACCACGGCCAGAGACCGGGCGCCCACGGCGGCCGTTGTCGAACAGGGCGTCCACGGACTCCTGGAGCATGCGCTTCTCGTTGTTCACGATGATCGCAGGGGCGTCCAGGTCGAGCAGGCGCTTGAGTCGGTTGTTACGGTTGATCACGCGACGATACAGGTCGTTGAGATCGGACGCGGCGAAGCGGCCGCCGTCGAGCTGGACCATCGGGCGCAGATCGGGCGGAATGACCGGGATGACATCCAGAATCATGTTCGCGGGGCTGTTGCCGCCCTTCAGGAAGGCGTCAACGACCTCGAGGCGCTTGACGGCCTTCTCGCGCTTCTGCTTCTGGGAGTCCTCGTCGGCGATGATGGCCTTGAGCTTCTCGGCCTCGGAGGGGAGGTCGATGGCAGCGAGCAGGTCGCGGACGGCCTCGGCACCCATGCCACCCTTGAAGTACATGGAGTAGTAACGGGTCATCTCGCGGAACAGCGGCTCATCGGAGATGAGGTCGCGCTCGGTGAGCTTCATGAAGGCGTTGAAGGCGTCCGTGCGGAGCTGCTTCTCGTCCTTGCACTCTTCCTCGATGTCGACGATGCCGGAGGCGATCTCCTCGGGGGTCAGCGGCTCCTCGTCGGAGAACTCGTCAAAGTTCTCGGGGTTGCCCTGCTCCTTGAGGGACTCGATCTGGCGGGCGCACTCGGCATCGATCTCTTCCAGATCGGCGGCGAGCTCCTCACGCAGATCGTCAGCGTCGGCCTCGCGAGCCTCGTAGTCGACCTCGGTGATGATGTAGCTGGCAAAGTACAGAACCTTCTCGAGGTCCTTGGACTTGATGTCGAGCATACGGCTCATCGGGAAGCTCGTGGGGCTCTTGAAGTACCAGATGTGGGACACGGGAGCGGCGAGCTCGATATGGCCCATGCGGTCGCGACGCACCTTGGCCGAGGTGACCTCGACGCCGCAGCGCTCGCAGACGATGCCCTTAAAGCGGATGCCCTTGTACTTGCCGCAGGAGCACTCCCAGTCCTTGGCGGGACCGAAGATCTTCTCGCAGAACAGGCCGTCCTTCTCGGGCTTGAGGGTACGGTAATTGATGGTCTCCGGCTTCTTGACCTCACCGTGCGACCAGGAACGGATCTGGTCGGCGGAGGCAAGGGAGATCTTTACCGAGTCAAATTCAGTAGCTTCGAAATCTGCCACAGTCAACTACTCCTTATCAGTGGTCGTGGCGGCGACAGCCTCGGGTGCCTCGGCGGTCTCGGCATCCTGGGCCTCGACGTCGGCGTCAACGCCGGCGAGCGCAGCCAGGTCATCGAGGGCAGAGGTCTCCTCGGCGGTCACGGGGGCGGAGGCGTCCTCGTCGGCATCGCGCATGGGCTCGATGTCCAGTGCGAGGGAACGGATCTCCTTGACGAGAACCTTGAAGGACTCGGGGATACCCGGAACCGGGACGTTCTCGCCCTTGACGATGGACTCGTAGGTCTTGACGCGGCCCACGGTATCGTCGGACTTGACGGTCAGGATCTCCTGCAGGACGTTGGAAGCACCGTATGCGTACAGTGCCCAAACTTCCATCTCGCCGAAGCGCTGGCCGCCGAACTGGGCCTTGCCGCCCAGCGGCTGCTGGGTAACCAAGCTGTAAGGGCCAGTCGAACGGGCGTGGATCTTGTCGTCGACCATGTGACCGAGCTTGAGGATGTAGGACGTACCCACGGTAATGGGCTCGCGGAACTCCTCGCCGGTACGGCCGTCAAACAGGCGGGTCTTTCCGCGCTCGTCAAGCTGGGTGACAAACTCGGGGCGCATGTGATCGCCAAAGGCAGCGGTGGCCTTGTTGAGCATATTCTTGTTGGCACGACGGATGACCTCGGCGATCTCGTCCTCCTTGGCGCCGTCGAAGACGGGCGTCGCGGTAAAGAACGGACCGGGGACGTACTTGTCGGAATCGGCATCCTCGGTATCCCAACCGCAGGCAGCAGCCCAGCCAAGGTGGCACTCGAGCAGCTGACCGACGTTCATACGCGAAGGAACGCCCAGCGGGTTGAGGATAACGTCGATCGGGGTACCGTCAGCCATGTAGGGCATGTCCTCGACCGGCAGAACGTTACAGATAACACCCTTGTTGCCGTGGCGGCCGGCAATCTTATCGCCCTGCTGGATCTTACGACGCTGGGCGACGTAGACGCGCACCTGCTCGTTGACGCCGGGGGCCAGGTCGTCGCCGTTCTCGCGGCTAAAGCGGACGACGTCGATGACGCGGCCGTAAGCGCCGTGAGGCATCTTAAGGGAAGTGTCGCGAACGTCGTGAGCCTTGGCACCGAAGATGGCGCGCAGCAGGCGCTCCTCGGCAGTCAGAGCACTCTCGCCCTTAGGGGTAACCTTGCCGACCAGGATGTCGCCAGGGCCGACCTCAGCGCCGATGCGGATGATGCCGTCCTCGTCGAGGTTGGCAAGCATGTCCTCGGAGAGGTTCGGGATCTCGCGAGTGATCTCCTCGGGGCCGAGCTTGGTATCGCGGGCGTCGATCTCGTGACGGGTGATGTTGATGGTCGTCAGCAGGTCCTCGGCCACCAGGCGCTCGGACACGACGATACCGTCCTCGTAGTTGAAGCCTTCCCACGGCATGTAGGCCACGGTGAGGTTCTGGCCCAGTGCGAGCTCGCCGTGATCGGTCGAAGGACCGTCGGCCAGAGGCTCACCCTGCTCAACGGTGTCGCCGACGCGCACGAGCGGGCGGTGGTTGATGCAGGTGGACTGGTTGGAGCGCTGGTACTTGGCCAGGTGATACTCGTCCATGCCGCCGGCATGCTTGACGATAATCTTGGAGGCGTCGGCAAAGATGACCTCGCCGGCGTTCTTGGCCAGGGTGACCTCGCCAGAGTCCAGGGCGGCGCGACGCTCCATGCCGGTACCGACATAGGGAGCGGCGGGGTGAACCAGCGGCACGGCCTGACGCTGCATGTTGGCGCCCATGAGCGTACGCTTAGCGTCGTCGTGCTCGAGGAACGGGATCAGCGTGGCTGCGACGGAGAGCATCTGGCGCGGCGAGACGTCCATGTAGTCGACGTCCTCGACAGGCACGTCGGCGGGAGCGCCGAAGGAGCCGTCGAAGTCGCGGGTACGGGCGATCACGGAATGCGGACGGACGATCTTGCCCTCGGCATCGGTCGTGATGAACTCGTTGGTCTTGGGATCGAGCGGCGTGTTGGCCGGCGCGATAACGTGCTTCTCTTCCTCGTCAGCGGTCATCCAGTCGATCTGGTCGGTGGCAACGCCGTTCTCGACGCGGCGGAACGGGGCCTCGATGAAGCCATACTCGTTGACGCGGGCGTAGAGGGCAAGCGAGCCGATCAGGCCGATGTTGGGGCCTTCGGGGGTCTCGATCGGGCACATGCGGCTGTAGTGCGAGTTGTGAACGTCGCGGACGGCCGTCGGCACGTTGGTGCGGCGGCTGGAGCCCGACTTGTGGCCGGCAAGACCGCCAGGGCCGAGTGCGGACAGACGGCGCTTGTGGGTCAGACCGGTCAGAGGGTTCGCCTGGTCCATGAACTGCGAGAGCTGCGAGGAACCGAAGAACTCCTTGATGGAGGCCACGATCGGGCGGATGTTGATGAGCGACTGCGGGGTAATCTCGTCGATGTCCTGGGAGCTCATGCGCTCACGGACGACGCGCTCCATACGGCTCATGCCGATACGGAACTGGTTGGCGACGAGCTCGCCGACGGTGCGGATACGGCGGTTGCCAAAGTGGTCGATGTCGTCAACCTTGAAGCCCTGCTCGCCGGCAGCGAGGGACAGGAGGTAGCGCAGCGTCGCGACGATATCCTCGTCGGTGAGCACCGTGACCTCTTCCTCGGTGGTGAGGTTGAGCTTCTTGTTGACCTTGTAGCGACCGACGCGGGCCAGGTCGTAGCGTTGCGGGTTGAAGAGCAGGCCCTCGAGCAGGCTGCGGGAAGCATCCACGGTGGGAGGCTCGCCCGGGCGCAGGCGACGGTAGATCTCGATAAGAGCATCCTCGCGGGTGAGGGCGGTATCGCGCTCGAGGGTGCGCTTGATCACATCGGAGTTGCCGAGCAGCTCGATGATGTCGTCGTTGGTGACGGCGATGCCAAGGGCGCGCAGGAACATCGTGGCGCTCTGCTTGCGCTTACGGTCGACGGAGACCATGAGCTGGTCGCGCTTATCGACCTCAAACTCAAGCCAGGCACCGCGGGACGGGATGATCTGAGCCTTGTAGATCTGCTTGCCCGAATCCATCTCGGAGCTGAAGTACACGCCCGGGGAGCGGACGAGCTGCGAGACGACGATACGCTCGGTACCGTTGATGATGAAGGTGCCCTGATCGGTCATCATGGGGAAGTCGCCCATAAAGACGAGCTGCTCCTTGATCTCGCCGGTCTCCTTGTTGGTGAGACGGACGTCGGTCAGAAGCGGAGCCTGATAGGTCATATCCTTCTCGCGGCACTCCTCGACGGTATGCGCGGGGTCGCCAAACTGATGCTCGCCGAAGGTAACCTCGAGAACATGGTTCTGGCTCTGGATGGGGCTGGATTCCTTAAACGCCTCACGAAGGCCCTCGTCCTTAAAACGCTCAAAGGATTCCCTTTGAACAGAGATAAGGTTGGGGAGCTCCATGGCCTCCGGGATTTTCCCGAAGCTGACGCGCTTGCGCTCAGTGGCAGTGTATGCGTAGGTCACCAGGTTTTTCCTCCTTCACGGAAATGCTCGGTGGGTTGGCGAGGCATAGCTTCGCCAGTTATCGCAACCTAATAGTTTATCAGGTACCGACCGTTGGGCAAGAAAAGCCTTGACGCGATTGTGTTTTTGGAGTAGCAAAGTTTTTCGACAGAAAATGCGCAGGTAGATATGTATATATCGAACATATGTTCATATATTTTCTGTGAACAGAGTTGCTGATGCGCGTCGCTGAATGGCGGAATGACGGCGAAGGCTGATCGGGCGGAAACTGCGTCCCGTTTTGAGGCCTCAAACTGGGTCGTAGTTTCCGATTGAGCCCTGTTTGGGAAACTGTATCCCGTCCTGAGCCGATATTCTGGGATGCGCTTTCCGCTAGGGTCCTCAGCCGGAAAGCGCATCCCAGAATTCGACCAAATTGTGGGTCGCACTTTCCGGAGCTAAGCGGCAGTTCGCAAAAAAACGGGTGCAGACCGAAGTCCGCACCCGTAAGCGCTGTTTACTTGCGCATCAAGCCGCCGCGCTCGTCGATGGCATCCCAGAAGGCATCGGCAAAGCGAGGATCGCTTGCGGCCATAAGGGCGTTGGTGGCCATCCAGCCAGAAGGCGTGCCGGTGTCGTAGCCCGAGAGCGGGTCGATGACGACAGCGTACATAGCCTCGCGGTCGAGCGAACGGGCCATGGCGTCGGTCAGCTGAATCTCGCCGCCCTTGCCGGCCTGCTGGTCGGCAAGCAGCTCCATGACCAGCGGGCTCAGCAGATAGCGTCCGACGATGTAAAGGTTAGAAGGCGCAGCCTCGGGAGCAGGCTTCTCCACCAAGCCGCCGATACGCCACACGGCGCCAGGCTCGGCATCGCCAACGCCCTCAGCGCCCTCGAGGGAGCCCACGCGCTCGCCGGCGATAACGCCATAGCGGCTGACCTCCTCGGGAGCACACGCGGCAACAGCGATAACCGAAGCGCCGCCATGCTCCTTGGAGACGGCAAGCATCTTGTCGCAAATGTCATGGTTGGGCACAACATAGTCGCCCAGAAGAACCAGGAAGTTCTCCCCCGCCACAGCATCGGCCGCCGAGCGAATGGCATGGCCGAGACCCTTGGGCTCGTACTGATAGCGGAAGTCGACCGGCATACCGCCAGCGTGGGCGACGGCATCGGCATAGGCGTTCTTGCCGCGCTCGCGCAGCAGGTTCTCGAGCGAACGGTCGGGCTGGAAGTAGCTCAGCAGCTCGGGCTTACCGGGAGAGGTAACGATGATGGCGTCGTCGACCTCCTCGGGGTCGAGTGCCTCCTCAACGACATACTGAATGACCGGCTTGTCGAGCACCGGCAGCATCTCTTTGGGCGTGCACTTAGTGCCAGGCAGAAAACGCGTGCCAAGGCCGGCGGCGGGGATGATTGCCTTCATGTTATTCAAGGATCCTTTCGCAGGCGCAAAGCGCCCCAAGCGTGCGGCACGGCGGCCGCAGACCAAATTGCGATACCGAAGTATCTTACCGCCGGAGACATACGTCGCCGTAAGGCAAACGCAATTCTTCAGCAGGTCAACGCAAATTATTGCTCGAATGGTGCAATTTTATGCCCCAGCGGTAACGGGATTGGCACGGCGAAGACAGCAGTGTTCTGCGTGCCGAGCAATGGGAATGAGGGGGCAAAACAAAAAAGACGGGGCTCGCAATGCGAACCCCGTCTGCAAAGAAATCTGGCGAGAAAGCCTGATTACTTGAGGGTGACAGCAGCGCCAGCAGCCTCGAGCTTCTCCTTGGCAGCCTCGGCGTCCTCCTTCTTGGCGCCCTCGAGAACAGCCTTGGGAGCGCTCTCGACGACCTCCTTGGCCTCCTTCAGGCCAAGGTTGGTGAGCTCACGGACGGCCTTGATGACCTGGATCTTGTTGTCGCCGAAGCCCTCGAGCACGACGTCAAACTCGGTCTTCTCCTCGGCCTCAGCAGCGCCAGCAGCGGGAGCGGCGACAACAGCGGCAGGAGCAGCGGCGGAAACGCCGAAGGTGTCCTCGATAGCCTTAACGAGCTCGGAAGCCTCGAGAAGGGTCATTTCCTTAAGAGCATCGATGATCTCATCGGTGGTAAGCTTAGCCATTTCTAAGTCCTTTCGGTTTCCGTGTCTGTGCACGGAGATCAGTTAAAACACGGCGCGAATGCGCCAGGGGTGCGGCGTTGCCGCCGCGGGTGAAAACAGCGACTAGGCTGCCTTCTGCTCGGAGACCTGCTGGATCGAACGAGCGAGACCAGAGGAAACGCCGTTGACGCAGACAGCGATGTCGCGAGCGAAACCGGAGATGAGACCGGCGATCTGGCCGAGAAGCTGGTCCTTGGTGGGCAGCTCGGCGATAGCCTTAACATCATCAGCGGAAACGGCCTTGCCGTCGGAGATACCGCCCTTGATCTCAAGGACGCCCTTGGACTTAGCGGAGAAGTCCTTAAGGGTCTTAGCGGCCTCGACCGGCTCGGTCTCGTAGAACACATAAGCGACGGGGCCGGCGAGGATCTCGTCGAGCTCGGGCTGCTCCTGGTTCTTGAGAGCGATCTTGACCAGGTTGTTCTTGTAGACCTTCATCTCGGCGCCGCACTCGCGAAGCTGATGACGCAGCTCCTGAGCCTGCTTAACCGTCAGACCGTTGTAGTTGACGACGAACAGACCGGCATTCTCGGCGATACGGGACTCGATCTCTGCAACCTTGTCGATTTTGTACTGCTGGGGCATGAATTACACCTCCTCGAATTCTTTCCGGGCACGGTCCGCCACAAGGACGTGACGGGGGCATGTCCAAAAAGAAAGCCCCCGCGCTGCATGAGCGACGGGGGCGAGAAGACATATCTACTCGACCACCTCGGCTGGCGGGATATCCCATTAAGCTCGCGGGCAATGCCCGTTTGCACCGGCTGTCTCTGGCAGCGGATTCGTGCGTGAACCGAAAGTATTATGGCGGGGACCCCGGCTTCGGTCAACGGCAACCCTGGCTGCACACAATTCCACCATCTCGGTCGCGCCGCCAAAGGCCAGGCGCAAGCTTTTCGCTCGGTCAGGTCCTGGGCTCGCACGAAGAGCACATTTAGTGCTCTTCGGCTCGTGCGGAATCTACGAAAAGCTTGCGCCTGGCCTTTGGCGGCGCGACCTGTGTTGACTTTGGGGCAGCCAGGGTTGCCGTTGGCCGACGCCCCCACGCATAACCCTTATGTCGGTGGGCTGATGTGTTGCGTCCCTGATGGTTATAGGGTTGAGACGAAGGTGGACAGGCGGCGGAGGCCTTCGTCCAGATTTTCATCGCTTACGCAGTAGCTGAGGCGGATGTGGCCTTCGGTGCCGAAGCAGTCTCCGGGGACTAGGGCTACGTTGGTTTCTTTGATGGCTTTGATGCAGAAGTCTTCGCTTGTTAGGCCGAACTGTTTGATGCTGGGGAAAGCGTAGAAGGCGCCGGCTGGTTCCACTACGTCGAGGCCCATGGTATCTAAGGCTGCGAGTACGCGTTCGCGGCGGACTCGGTAGACTTTGAGCATGGGGGTTGGGTCGACGGTCAGGGCTCGGGCTGCGGCGTCCATCTCAAAGGAGACGGCGCTCGATACTAGGTATTGGTGAGCCTTTGCGATTTCGGCGATGACGGGGGCTGCAGCTGCGAGCCAGCCCAAGCGCCAGCCGGTCATAGCCCATGGCTTGGAGAAGCTCTCGATGACCACCGTCTGCTCGTGTAGCTCCGGGTGGCGCTGGGCAAAGCGCTCATAGCCATCCACATAGACCAGGCGGTTATATACGTCGTCGCAGATTACGTAGATGCCCGCTTGCTCTGCCACGTGTGCCACGGCGTCGAGCGATGCCGCGTCGAGGATACAGCCCGTAGGATTGTTGGGCGTGCAGATGACGATGGCCTTAGTCGTCGGCGTCACGCAGGCGCGAAGCGCGTCCTCGTCAATCTGAAATTGCGCGGGCTCCGTATCCAAGAAGACCGCCTTGGCATGGTTGGCCACGACGATGCTCTCGTACAGACCAAAGGCTGGCGTGGGGATAATAACCTCGTCGCCGGGGTTGAGCATGGCCATAAATGTTGCCGACAGGGCCTCGGTCGCGCCGTCGGTCAGGATGACCTCGTCGGCCGAAAACGTAAGGCCCGCGTCTCCCATGTAGGTAGACAGCGCCTCGCGCAGGGCGGGACGGCCGTTGTTGGGCGGATAGTGCGTGTCACCGCGGCCCAGCGCGGCGGTCACCTCGGCGCTAATCACATCGGGCGTGGGAAAATCGGGCTCGCCAAGCGCAAGCGCGATGCACCCCGGGTGCTGGGCGGCGAGCGCGTTGATCCGGCGAATGCCGGAGGGCTTGAGCGTGGCAAGCGAGGTATTCATGGGTAGACGCATGGCGTTCCTTTCGTAAGGGTTGCACTAGGATAGCGCGCCCGCGCGCCACCAGACGGTGTAACCTAAACGTAAACCAACCGGAAAGGAGGCGGCATGGAGACAACTGCACGCGGCGATGTACCAAAAACGCTGCAAACCATTGCATATATCAGTATTCCCGAGAGCGCCGATCTTGAGTTTTTGCTTTGGGACCTGCAGGATGCCATCGCCGCCTATGCTCAGCTTTCCGGCACCGCGCTCCCCCGTTCGGTCGATTTGGAGGCGGATGATGCCGGTGTAGTCGATGGCATGGTGTTCGCTGTTGATGATGCATTTGATGATGAGGCGATGATCGCTATCGAGCAGGTACTCGATCGCTTCGGGGATACAGAGACACGCGTCTATGTCGTCGTCCAGGCCCTGTCAAAAAACAACAAGCAGGCGGACGAAGTCCTCGACCACCTGTACCGGGCATGTATTCTACGTGACCTGCCATGGTGCGGTGGCGTTGTCGTCTGCGTCGGCAGCGGTATTGCGGCGCTTCGCCACTCCCCGCGTATGGGTCTCTTACGCCGGCCATTTTCCGAAGCGATGGATAAGCTTGTGGGCGCCGTGCGCATGGGCTGCTCCATAGAGCATGCGCAGCTGCTTGGCGGCGGCGATGCCGATGGTGTCGATGTCGACGGCATGGTGCGCGTCAAGCCCGCCGTGCCCGCACCAATCTGGCGCGCCATCATCAAACGCCTCGGCGCCCATGCTCAATAAAGGATCTAGATTACCGTGCGATCCAGTCAACTGCCCCGCGCCAGCGCTCGACAAGCCGCTCCAGGCGCCAGGCCGCGTTAGCGGGACTAGTCGACGGCAACACGACAGCGGACAGACCCGTCCGCTCCTGTAGATAGCGCTTATAGAGGCGCCCCGCCGTACCTCCGTTGCATACCACCCGCTCGATGGGCGCAGCTCCAGTGATGCGTTCGATATATGCCGGCACAACGTTTTTGATGCTCGCGTCGCTCGACCCCTTAATGTCGCAGCTCTCGATCACATCCCACAGGGCCACACCACCGTTCAACAGCATGGATCGCTTGGCGGCAATAGAGGCGTCGAGCGTCGCGGGCTCGCCGCCCACCAAAGGGTCGCCCTCGTTGGGTGGTACAGGCACACCAAGGCATGCGGCCATCACGCGCCAAAAGCGATTCTGAGGGTTGCCGTAATAAAAGGCATTGGCGCGCGAAAGCACCGAGGGAAACGACCCGAGCACCAAAACGCGCGAGCGCTGGTCGAACACGGGCTCAAACCCATGCTCAATATGTTGATAGCCCACGTCTGACGCCGCCATGACCTAGGCCCTCAACAGATAGCGCACCTCGTAGGGCGCAAGTTCAAGGGAGCCCGGCAGCTCGACCGTGGGTGCATCGTCGGCAAGTAGGTCGACGAAGGAACCGTTGAGTTCGCCGGCTCCAAAGGTATAAGGCTCGTTCACGGCATTGACCGCCACGAGCACCGTCGCGTCGTCGCAGGCGCGCTCGAACAGCAGTTGTTTGTTCTGAATCATCACGTTGCGATACGCACCGTAGTTGAGGGCACGGGCCGCCGCGTCGTCGGCCGAGCGCAGGTGCGTAAGCTGTGTGATGAAGGCCGTCAGCTCGTTGGGCGCAGGCTCATCGAGCGCAGGGCGCAGCGCCCAGTCGCCATCGGGGCCGCCCTTTTCGCCAGCAATTCCCCACTCGCTGCCATAGTAGATGCACGGGATGCCCGGCATGCCAAAGAGCATGCCATAGGCGGGACGCAGGCACGACTTGTCGGTAAGGATGCTCGCCAGGCGTGGCACATCGTGGTTGTCGACAAACGACAGCAGGTGCTTGCCGCGGTAGATGCACCACGGGTCGCCGCCAAACTGACGGTGCAGCGAGTGGGCGATCTCGAACATGTTGATCGAGTTAAAGCTGGAGTACAGTCCCTTGTAACACTCGTAGTTGGTGCAGGAGTCGAGCATCTCGTCGTTGACGATCTGGTTGTAGTCGCCGTGGAGCGTCTCGCCGATCAGCACAAAGTCGGGCTTGAGCTCACGGGCAAAGGCGTGCAGGCGGCGCATAAAGTCGCGGTCGAGCATATAGGCGACGTCCAGGCGCAGACCGTCGACGCCATAGACATCGGCCCAACGGCGCACGGACTCGAGCAGGTAATCGACCACGGCGGGGTTTTGCAGGTTAAGCTTTACGAGCTCAAAATGGCCTTCCCAGCCCTCGTACCAAAAGCCGTCGCCGTAGCACGAGTCGCCGTCAAAGCTGATGTGGAACCAGTCCTTGTAGGGCGAGTCCCACTTGCGCTCCTGCACATCGCGGAAGGCCCAAAAGCCGCGACCGACGTGGTTGAAGACGGCGTCGAGCACCACGCGGATGCCGTGGGCATGCAGCGTCTCGCACACGGCGGCAAAGTCGGCATCCCCACCCAGGCGACGGTCGATGTGGCGCAGGCTGCGCGTGTCGTAGCCATGGCTATCGGACTCGAGCGGTGGGTTGATGAGCACAGCGCCAATACCGAGTTCCTGCAGGTAGTCGGCCCATTGGGCGATTTTCATGATGGGGGCATCGGGGTTGGGCGCGTCGTTGGCGGCCTGGGCAAGCTCATCCTCGGCAACGGGCGCGGCGTTTTCGCGCGGAGCTCCACAAAAGCCCAGCGGATAGATTTGATAGAACGTCGTCTCGTATGCCCACATAGCAACCTCCCGGTAAGCTCAACACAACGACATCCATTGTATGCCCGGCTTGCATCCTCTTCCCCAAAATTAGTTGCGGTGGAATAGTTCCCGCTTGGACCTTCAGGGGCCTTAAACAGGAACTATTCCACCGCAACTGATGAGGAAACGTGATTAGGCGACGGGCTTTGCGCGGCGTATGGCCGGGAACATCACCGTGATGGCGAGGATGACGCCCACGACGGCAATCGCCCCGCCCACGAAGCCGATCCAGGCGATACCGGGGCCCGAAACCACGGCGCCGCCGATCGCGGTGCCCGTGCCGATACCCAGATTAAACAGGCCCGAGAAGATCGACATGGCGACAGCCGACGAATCCGCCGGCGTGTACTTGATGAGCTCGGCCTGGAACGCCACGTTAAAGGCCGTGGCGCAGCAGCCCCACAGCACGCAGACGGCAAGCACTGCTGCGAGCGACGATGCGGCCGAACCTATGAGCAGCAGGGCCGCTGGCACGCCGGAGAGCGTGATAGCCAAAAACGGGAAGCGGTGCCCGTCGAACAGGCGGCCAAACAGCCAGCTGCCCACCAGACCGGAGCAGCCAAACGCCGTCAGCGTCATGGTAATGGCGCCCGCGTCGACGTGCGCGACCTGCGCCAGGAAGGGCTCGATATAGCTGTAGCCTGTGTAATAGCCGGTCGCCATAAAAACCGTGACCGCGTAGAGCGCGATGAGGAACGGGTTCTTGAGCAGCTCGGGCAGCTGTTTAACGGCAAAGCGCTCACCCGCCGGCATGGCCGGGAACACCGCTGCCTGGTACACCACCGCGGCGGCAGAGAAGGCCCCGACCACAGCAAACGTCATGCGCCAGCCCACAGCCAGCCCGATGGCGCGGCCGATCGGCAGGCCAAAGATCTGCGCGATGGACGAGCCCGTGGCGATCATGCTGATGGCGAGCGCCCCGTGACGGGTGTCGACCAGGCGCGAGGCCATAATCGAGGCGACCGACCAGAACACGGCATGTGCGCAAGCGACCACCAGGCGTGCACAGACCAAAATAGGATAGGTGGGCGCCACGGCGGACAGGAACTGACCCAGAGAGAACACGGCGAGCACGCCGAGCAGCATACGCTTGAACTCAAAGCGCGAGGCAAACACCATAAGCGGCAGCGACAGCAGCATGACGCCCCAGGCGTAGACCGAAATCATGATGCCCGCCTGGGCCTCGGTGAGCGAGAACGACGCGGCAATATCAGTCAGAAGGCCGATGGGCATGAACTCCGATGTGTTGAACACGAACGCGCAGCAGGCGAGCCCGATAAGCGGGAACCACTGCTTGAGCGAGATGCCATCTTGTCTTGCCTGAGTCATGTAGGAAACCTCTCCGATTGTCTTGGGCGGTGGGCGATTATAGCAATGAGAAGTCTATAAATGCGCAATAAAAGAATTCTTGGAAAACGATCGTTAACAGACGGCGCGCCAATTCCGCTTAGAAAGTAAGGTGTGCAGGAACTCAATGTCGAAAACGCGGCTTCATCTTCGGGCTATCGCGCCTGCTCGGATACGCACAAGGACACCCCCATGAGCACGTCAATTTCGAGCCAACTCGCAACCGCACAATGAACTAGCAAAAGCAGCATATAAGCAAACGCCCCATAATAAAGTCCCTCATGTACAAGCGACGTCACTGAAAGTGCCGACGGCAGCGCCGCACTCGAAACTACCCATCCGACAAGAACAGGGATAGCGCAACTTGCAACCAGATTCCATGTCACCAGCAGCATTGCGGGACGCGCGATTTCTCTGCAGGAGGAACGAAGCGCCGTGACCGAACGCATGATGTAGCGTGGTGCAAACCGAATGCCTCGTAGCCCCCTCTGCCCCACGTCCGCATCTTCAATTAACACAAATACGAACGACGCGGAAAGAAGCGTCACGATTACTGCCACCACCAGCGAGCACAACACCCCGAGCTGACTGCTCGCAAGCGAGGCAAAGACTACAATTGCCGATAAAATCAAGTGAACCAAATAAATTAGCAGCGCCCCAGAAATCTGGAGGGGAACCGTCGAGGCTAAGAGGTAAACCGAAGGGGTTCGAGCCGGTTGCAGCGTCTCTTTGGACCGGCCGACGGCAAAAAACGAAAAAGCCACATTCGATAGAAGCAGGTTTAAAAAGGCTGCGACCACAGTGCAAATAAGCGTAATGGACGGATTGATATAGGCGAGCTCAGTTGCAACGTTTGATACACCAAGTTGAAGCGCGCTCATAACAAACAAGGGGATATATAACGCCATCGTGCAGCCACTCCGGCATCCCTTCGCCCGATCGCCCGATTCCAGAAAGACATTGAAGTTCTCTCGTAAGTTCACTCTATACCCGTTTTCTTACTAAGCAGGGCGAACGGGCGCCAATATAAACGCCGGTCCGCCCATCCACATTTCTAGTTTTAACGTCCAGACTAGTCTGTCCAGCCGTCGATGTAGTCGCGGTTAAGATCAATGTACTGCGCGGCGATATCTTTCGCCAAGGAGTACGAATTAACGAGCGGGTGCATCGCAAGGCTCTCGACAATGTCGCGCTTCGATCGGTTAACGATGCCACGCGCCACGGTGCGCTCGTAGTACTTGACGCGACGAATCAATTCGAGGTTTCCCGCGGGCACAGAATCGGCTTCGACGCGATGCGGTACGCAACCATCGGTGGAGATATCGCACGTTGATTCAATGACATCTGTATCGAGAAGACCGGGGATGGCGCCATTGTTGGGGGTGCACAGGATCATCTGCTGCGTCTTGCCAGAGCGAGCAATATCCATAAAACGGAGCGCGACACCTGCGTATCCGCCAGCATCTTTACCGTACACGTCAAACGTCCACGGCTTGTCACGATGAATACCCGTCTCGGCCGCCATGTAGTTGTTTTCGCGCATTCCATACCACTTCTCAAAGCACGCCAGGCCTTTTTCGAAGTCGTTCTCAATATCGATAGTTGCAAGCTCGCTCGTCATTTCTCGATTAATTTCTTCGATTAGTTCGCCGCGCGTCTGGGGCGAAGAGAGAACGTTGGCAACGGCACGCTCGCGATAGTAGAAATAGTATAGGTACTCATTTGGCACGCATTCGCGATTTAGGACGAGGTCCTTCTCGAAGAACCTAAGATCTGTATGAGCATATGCCCCGTCGTCGTGGATCAAGTCGGGCATGATGTCCTCGCCGTCAACCGTCACACTGCGGAAGAACGAGAGGTGGTTGAGTCCATAGCACTCGCCCTGAACCGATGCGGGATCAACACCTTTATATTCGGCAAACTGATGCAACATGCCCGAGGGGGCATCGCAAATGCCATAAGTAAAATCATAGCCCATATCACGTAGGGCCTGAGATACGACGCCAGCGGGATTAGTAAAGTTAAACACCTTGACGTCCGGCTTTGCGTACTTCTTGATTAACTCGCAATACGAAGCAAGCGCAGGGATGGAGCGCATGGCAAAAGACACGCCGGCTGCGCCAGTCGTCTCTTGGCCAAGAACCCCATGTGAAAGGGCAATGCGCTCATCGCGAACGCGCATATGGTCCCCTCCGACGCGAATCGTGGTGATCACGTAATCGGCGTCCTTAACGGCCTCGACTGCATCACCCGTCAGTGAAAAATTAAGCGCGGGGCAAAGCATGCCCGAGACATGGGCGGCGAGGCCGCCGTAGATGCGCAACTTCTCAGGATCATTGTCCATAAACACAAGTTCGTCGATCCCAAGCGATGACGCCTGCTGGGCTATGCTCTTTGCCAAAAACATGGAGCGGACGCCGCCGCCGCCTATGACCGTAAGTTTCATATCGAAACCCCCAATTAGCACATTCAATATTGCATGGTTCGCCTGTGTTTGGATATTGTATCCAGCATGGAGGGCCGCTTCCCGCCCCGGCTGCAAGGCGGGAAAGGAATTCCCCAAGGAGTTATTATTTACGCAACGGAAGCGGCCACACACGTCCGGCGGGAAGGGGCACCGATGGTTGATAAAAAGCAGATTTCCAAGCTCTACTCAGCCGCAAAGCTATCCGAAACCGAGCAAAGCGTACTCGAATACCTGCTCAACAATATCGACACCCTCGATGATATTGGTATAAAACCCGTCGCTATGGCATGCTTTACCAGCATGACGACAGTCATCAGGCTTTCGAAAAAGCTCGGCTACCGTGGCTACCGCGAAATGATGTACGATCTCAAGCACCTTCAGCATGTCTCCCGCGAAATGAATCAATCACTCAAAGACAGTAGCGTCCACTTCGTATGCCACACCGGAGATGTAGACGTATTCATCGCCGCCCTGCATCGCAACAGAATGATCGGAGTAAACGGAGAGGGCTTCTCACGCATCGTTGCGCAGTACATGGCGACCAAGCTCGTTGGACTTGGCTTTTTGGCCGTCATACAGGACTTCCTAGAAACCGATCAGTTTGTCGAATCCAACCGAAATACGCTCAGCTGCATGATGCTCATATCCAAATCGGGCCAGACAGAAGCCATCCTGGAAACCGCAAGGGCATGCCACGACGCGGGCATTACGACCCTCGCGTTTACCGGCAACGAAGACAGCGAGCTCGCCAAGACGGCAGACGCGATCTTTACGATACACGACGATCACCCAATGGATCTTAAGAACGTTAAGCCTAACTGCTTTACCGGAAGTTGTATTCTCGCATTCGAAGAACTATTGAGTATCTGCCTTGACAATCTAAAACAAGAAGGCTTGGCCCCCTAAATCATGCGATAGGAAGCCAAGCCCTAGAATTGCGCTATGCAATTGCAAACCACTTGCGCGTTTTACTCGTCACCGAGAACGTCGTGCACCTCAGAAGCGACTTCGCCGACACGAGGACCGTAAATGACCTGGATTGCCTTGTCGCTCAGGCGGATAACGCCCATAGCTTCAAGATTCTTGGTGAACACCTCGTCGTCTGCAACCTTAGAACCATCCTTGACAATCACGCGAAGACGTGAGATGCAGTTGTCAAGATCATCAATGTTGTCGGCTCCACCAAGCGCTTCGACAATGCCAACAGCAAGCGCGCTGTCCTTGGTCGCATGGCCCTGGACTGCCTTTTTGGGAGTGCTACCAGACTCGCCCTTTGCCTCAGCGGCCTTTGCCTCGAACTCGGCTCTGCTGTTGATCAACTCGATATCGTCACCGTCATCTCGACCGGGCGTCTTGATATCGAACTTAGTAATAAAGAACCGGAAGAGGAAGAAAGCTGCCAGGAAAAAGGCGGGGAGCAGAATAAGGTACGGAAGCAGATTAAGCTTCTCGGGGCGGAATAAGAATGGGATCAGGTCCTTGATATTTCCCTGGTACACCGAAACGCCCATTGCCTCCGAGAGAACTTCACCCAGTCCAGAAAGCGGAGCATAAACGCCAAAGTAGAGCCAGGGAGCGGCAAACAGGAACGTAAAGAGAATCGGCTCCGTAACACCAAAGAAAACAGTCGAAATCACTGTGGGGATTAAAAGACCGGCAACCTTCTTGCGGTTCTGGGGCTTGGCACAAGACCACATAGCAAGAGCGATGCCCGGGAACAATGCGTAATCGTTAATGCCATAGCCAGCCATGAAAGCCCTAACCAAGAGCTTGTCGCTGCTGGGAGAAGCGAGCTGTGCAAGCTGAATGGCGCTATTGCCCACCACGCGCGTTCCATCTACGACCATGGAGCCGCCAAGCTCAGTCCAATACATGGGCGTCTCGAGCAGCGGATGCAAGCCAAACGGCACAAGGCTCTCAAGTACCCAGCGATAGACAAACGTACCGAACAGACCGGAGCCTTTCACGAACGTCGCAATACCCGAAAAGCATCCACCGATGACGGGCCAGACGAAGTACATGATGCCGCCCAGGATGCCACCGGCGATCAGCGATACAATGGGGACCGTTCGACTACCCGCAAAAAACGCTAGCGCCGTTGGAAGCTTGGTCTTGTAAAAACGGCCGGTGATCCAGGCGACCAGGCAGCCCACGATAATGCCGCCAAAGACACCAGAGCTGTAGCCAAAAAAGCCGAGCGAGGTAGTGTAGAGTGCGGACTGCTCACTCGCCTGAATGGACGTAAGGCCGACGGCCTGAAGAGCTTCCACCGTTGTATTGTCGGCAGCCAAGCCAGCTGCTCCAAGCAGAATCTCAACCGTCTTGAGCATGGTGAGATAACAAACAAGGGCAGAAAAGGCAGCCCAGCCCTTCTCTTTGCGAGACAAGGAGAAGGCGCAGCCGACGGCAAACAAAACACCGAGGTTTCCAATGATTACCTCGCCGAGACCCTTAAATACCGAGAAGAACGTAAAGAGCGGCGAAGCGGCATACCAATCCCAATTAACGCCAAGGGATACAAGGGTCAGTTCGGTCGTAAAAACGCTACCGATACCCAAAAAGAGACCGGAAATGGCAATGAGCGTAATCGGAACGAGCATTGCCTTTCCGAACGATTGGAATTTTTCTTTCATCAATTCCCTCCTCAATGATCCTCTATAAACGACTATCGCGCCCCACGTCCCCACACAGGCGAAACGGAAGACATGTTCGGCAATAGAAGCAAGGTGATTGTAGAAAGGAGTACACAAAATGCGAATCGACATCGCGCAATACGGTTAAATCGACCGACGATTGCAAGTATTTACGAATCCGTAAACGGCAGCAAATCGGCAGCGAACGGCAATCTGCAGCGTAGGACAGTCCCCGCGGGCCGACAATTGCCGGTATTTTGGCTCATATTTATTGAATTGTTGCTCGCCCAAAAGCGCGGAGCATCAACGCACCCCTAAGCCAACCCCAGCAATATGCCCGCCGAATGCACGATAAACGCCACAATCCAGGCGACCATCACCTGAAACGCGAACACGGCAACGGCATAGCGCGCGCCCAACTCGCTCTTGACGGCACCGATTGCCGCCACGCAGGGCGGATACAGCAGCGTAAAGACCAAGAACACGTAGGCGGTAAACGGCGAAAACATGGTCGACAGCGCCGCGGGTGACGTTGCATCCAAAAGCACGGTGAGGGTCGAGATGACGCTCTCCTTGGCGATAAGTCCGGTGACGAGCGCCGTGGATGCACGCCAGTCGCCAAAGCCAAGCGGCGCCAACGCCGGCGCGATGATGCTACCCAGACCGGCAAGTAGACTCTGCGACTGATCGGCGACCACATTAAAGCGGATGTCAAACGTCTGGAGGAACCAGATGACCACGGTGGCGGCAAAGATGATGGTAAAGGCCTTGGTAATAAAGTCCTTGGCCTTATCCCACGCCAGCATCACCGTCGTCTTGATGCTCGGCAGGCGGTAGTTGGGAAGCTCCATGATAAACGGCACCGGGTCGCCCTTAAATGCCGTGCGGTTGAGCACCAAAGCCGCGATGCAACCGACCGCAATGCCAATCAGATAGAGCGAGACCATGGCTGGGACCGTCGCCTGCGGGAAGAATGCTCCGCACAGCAAGCCGTAAACCGGCAACTTGGCCGAGCAGCTCATGAACGGCGTGAGCATGACCGTCATCTTGCGATCATGCTCGGATGGGAGTGTACGGGTCGACATGATAGCCGGCACGGTGCAGCCAAAACCGACGAGCATGGGCACAAAGCTGCGGCCCGACAGGCCAAAGCGACGCAGCACCTTATCCATGACAAAGGCCACGCGCGCCATGTAGCCGGAGTCTTCCAGAATGGAGAGGAACAAGAAGAGCACGACGATAATCGGCAGGAAGGTCAGCACGCTGCCCACGCCCGTAAGCACGCCGTCGACAGCCAGCGAGCGCACCACGTCGTTGGTTCCAAACGCCTTGAGACCCGCATCGGCCGAGGCGATGATGGCAGCGATGCCGTCCTCCATAAGTCCCTGCAACGCCGCGCCGATCACGCCAAACGTCAGCCAAAAGACGAGGCCCATGATCACCAGAAACGCCGGGATGGCCGTGTAGCGACCCGTCAGGATGCGGTCGATCTTAACGGAGCGCACGTGTTCGCGGCTCTCGTGCGGCTTGACGACGCAGCGCCCGCACACGTCGCCGATAAAGCTAAAGCGCATATCGGCCAGCGCGGACAGGCGGTCGGTGCCAGCCTCGCCCTCCATCTGGGTAATGATGTGCTCGATAGCGTCAAGTTCGTTGCGATCCAGGTGAAGTGCCTCGGTCACCAGCTCGTCGCCCTCAACCAGCTTGGTCGCCGCAAAACGCACCGGAATGCGGGCCGTCACGGCATGGTCCTCGATCAGGTTGGCAATGCCGTGGATGCAGCGATGCAGCGCACCGCCGTCCGGGCCATCGGGCGCGCAGAAGTCCAGGCGACCCGGGCGCTCGCGGAACCGCGCCACATGCAGAGCGTGATCCACCAGCTCGCCGATACCCTCGTTGCGGGCAGCGCTAATGGGGACAACAGGCACGCCCAACAGGCTCTCGAGCAGGTTGACGTCCACGGCGCCGCCGTTGGCCGTCACCTCGTCCATCATGTTGAGCGCGATGACCATGGGGCAGTCGAGCTCCATAAGCTGCAGCGTCAGGTAGAGGTTGCGCTCGATATTGGTGGCATCGATGATGTCGATGATGGCGTCGGGATGCTCGTCAAGGATAAACTGGCGGCTGACGATCTCTTCGCCCGTGTACGGAGACAGCGAATAGATGCCGGGCAGGTCGGTAACGCTCGCCTCGGGGTGGTTACGGACAGTACCGTCCTTGCGGTCGACCGTCACGCCGGGAAAGTTACCAACATGTTGGTTGGAACCCGTCAGCTGGTTGAACAGCGTGGTCTTGCCGCAATTTTGGTTGCCGGCGAGGGCAAAGTGCAGCGGCGCGCCCTCGGGCACGGCCGTTTTTGCCGCGCGGGGCGAATACGTCCCCTCACCGAGCGCCGGGTGCTCCGTCGTGCCGATTGCGGCGTTAACGCGCGGGCTCGTATCGGTGTCGTGAATACCCACGAGCTCAATGCGAGCAGCATCGTCTTTGCGCAGCGTCAACTCGTAGCCACGCAGGCGAATCTCGAGCGGGTCGCCCATGGGGGCGTACTTCATCATGGTGACTTCGGTGCCCGGCGTTAAGCCCATGTCCAAAATATGCTGTCGGAGTGCCTGATCGTCCGATGCCACCGATGCGACAACGGCGTCCTTTCCAATCTCGAGTGTATCGAGCTTCACGTCCGTGTTCCTCCCCCGACGCCCACAGGGCGTTGCATTTATGTTCACCATTGCTAACCGTTTGCCATGGCTAACCAATTTTAACCATGCATGATAGCGCGAACATGCAGCGACGTTCAATCAACAGATTGTTGCAATGGGGATTCCGGACCCCGGTTTTCCAGACGAGCCTGCTGCGGAAACTGCATCCCACTACTCAGGCGAATTCCGGTCCCCGATTTCCCGATGGGGCCTCTCGGGGAAACTGCGTCCCACTCTGAAGCTTCAAAACGGGATGCGTTTTCCGGTTGAGGCATCTTGCGGAAAATGCATCCCGGAATCGTCGCTCAGACCGGGACGCATTTTCCCGATCGACCCTCTGCGGGAAACTGTATCCCACCTTGAGGGGCAAAACTGGGACGCGGTTTCCGGTCCGGGCATCAAAACGAAGTTGCGGTGGAATAGTTCCTGCTTGGGGCTTTAACCAGCAAAAACAGGAACTATTTCACCGCAAGTTATGAGGGACGGGAGGGACTGGCCCTCTTACTCTTACAGATGGCGCTCCAGGAAGCGGAAGGCTAGGCGAATCCAAGGGCGAACCGCCACCTGCTTGTCCTCGTTGTCGACCGCGGTATTGGCATTGCCGAGCGAAAGGCCGTGACCGCCTTGGTCAAAGACGTGCATCTCGCAAGCGACGCCCTCCTCGGCCATACGCTGAGCAAACGGATAGACCTGCGCGATCGGCGCCGTTTTGTCATCGGACACGCCCCACACAAAGGTCGGCGGCATCTGACGCGAAACATGCGTGGTAGGGCAGATATCGGCCAGGCGTTCATCGGTCGCCTCGCCGCCGGTCACCATCGACAGGTAATCGTTGAGCAAATCGCGCCCCGTCTTGCCACCTGTCTTGGGCACGCGCAAGTCGATGCGCGGATCGCGCGTCTGCATGTCGCGGACATAGGCAAAGTCGAGCAATGGATAGCCCAGCACCACGGCATCGGGACGAATGTCGTCCGGACGCGCCCCGACAAGTGCCGCGAAGGGACCGGTCTTCCACTGCGTTGCCAGCGAGGCGCAAATCATGCCGCCCGCCGAAAAGCCCACAACGCACACGCGCTTGGGATCGACATGCCACTCGTCGGCATTCGCACGAACCGTGGCGACCATCTTGGCAAGATCTGCCTGGGGGTGCGGAAAGCTCACGTCACCCGTGCCACTCGTGACATAGTTGAGAACAAAGGCCTGGTACCCGTGATCCAAAAAGGCAAACGCCACCGGATCCTGCTCGTGCGGAGCGATGTGCGTAAACGCGCCTCCGCCGCAGATGATCACTGCCGGGCGACGACCATTGGGCTTGCCGGGCAGCGGTTCGGCCCCCATATAGGTAAACGTCGCCGGATATTCCTCGGTCGGCTCCTCGCCCCACAGCGCATGGCTCTCGACGATCATATATGCTCCCTTCGCGCGATTCGTGCGCACGTTATGTATCGCCTTCAAGCGTACCCCACTTGGACGCACGGCATCGAAACGTATCCGCAATAAGTTCCCTTCAACTGATATATCACATAATCCCAGCTCAGAGCCGTCGTTGAGCAGCGTAAAATAGAGACGCTGACCGAACCGGAAACACACAAGAAACGTTTCCGGCAAAACTACGCGTGCGCCACATGCGCACTTGATACGTTGGAGGCATCTATGGGTCTGCTCGATTCGCTCAAGTCCACGTTCAACTCGTCGGGCGAGGCGTCCGTACCGCCCGCAGCAAGCTTCGCCACCCGCGAAGGCGTCATCTACGCTCCCGTTAACGGTGTGCTCGTCAATCTAAACGAGATTCCCGACGAGACCATCGCCTCGGGTATGCTCGGCCAGGGCTACGGCATCGAGCCCATCACCGGCACCATCTATGCGCCCGCTAACGGCCGCATCGGCGCCACCACCGTCACCAACCACTCTATTGGCATGATCACCGAGGACGGCCTTCGCGTGTTCATCCATGTCGGCCTGGGCACCGTACAAATGAACGGCAAGGGTTTTGCCCGCTTTGTCGAGATGGGCGATGTGGTCAAGGCAGGCCAGCCGCTCATCAGTTTCGACCGCGATGCCATTAAGGCCGCTGGCCACGAGGACATCGTGACCGTCATCATCTCCGAGCTCGATCGTCTTAAGAGCATCGACCATGTCGGCGAGTCTGGAACGCTTATCGGCGGCAACCCGCTCGTCAAGCTGGGCGACCCGCTGCTGGTGGCTAAGACCAAGTAACGAGTCCTGCGCCGTACAGCCAATAGGCAACACGCCAAGCGCCCACGACCATCTGGCCGCGGGCGCTTTTCGTTTGAAAACCGTCCCGTCAATGCCTTATCTGTATAGCCCAAATGAGCCGAGCTGCTAGAATATCGAACTATATGGATAACTATCATTCAACCGTTATGGGAGGATACGTGAACCGCACCAAAATCGCGCAGCTCTATGCCGATTCCGAGTCGCTCGGCGGCAAGACCGTCACTGTCGCCGGCTGGGTCAAGTCCGTCCGCGACATGAAGAACTTTGGCTTCGTCACGCTCAACGACGGCAGCTGCTTCCGCGACCTGCAGGTCGTCATGAACCGCGAGACGCTCGGCAACTACGACGAGATCGCCCACCAAAACGTCTCGGCTGCACTCATTTGCACCGGCACCGTCAAGCTGACCCCCGATGCGCCCCAGCCTTTCGAGCTTTCTGCCACCTCCATCGAGGTAGAGGGCACGAGCGCCCCGGACTACCCGCTGCAGAAGAAGCGCGCAACCGTCGAGTTTCTGCGTACCCAGCAGCACCTGCGCCCGCGCACCAACCTGTTCCGTGCCGTGTTCCGCATCCGCTCTGTCGCGGCTGCCGCCATCCACCGCTTCTTCCAGGAGCAGGGCTTTGTCTACGTCAACACCCCCATCATCACCACGAGTGACTGCGAGGGCGCCGGCGAGATGTTCCGCGTGACCACGATCGACCCCAAAAATCCGCCTCTCACCGAGTCCGGAGAGGTCGACTGGAGCCAGGACTTCTTTGGCAAGCACGCAAGCCTTACCGTGTCCGGCCAGCTCAATGCCGAGAACTTTGCCATGGCCTTTGGCGACGTGTACACCTTTGGCCCCACCTTCCGCGCCGAAAACTCCAACACCACGCGCCACGCCGCCGAGTTTTGGATGATCGAGCCCGAGATGGCCTTTGCCGACCTGAACGACTACATGGATAACGCTGAGGCCATGCTCAAGTACGTTCTTAAGGACGTTATGGCCACTTGCCCCGACGAGCTCAACATGCTCAACAAGTTTGTGGACAAGGGCCTGATCGAGCGCCTGAACCACGTGGCCAACTCCGACTTTGCCCGCGTCACCTACACCGAGGCCGTCGAGATCCTGGAGCAGGCCGTCGCCGCCGGTCACAAGTTTGACTATCCTGTCAGCTGGGGCATTGACCTGCAGACCGAGCACGAGCGCTTCCTGACCGAGGAGCACTTTAAGCGCCCGACCTTCGTGACCGACTACCCGGCCGAGATCAAGGCCTTCTACATGCGCATGAACGACGACGGCAAGACCGTCGCCGCCGCCGACTGCCTGGTTCCCGGTATCGGCGAGATTATCGGCGGCTCCCAGCGCGAGGAGCGCCTGGATCTGCTCGAGGCCCGCATCAAGGACCTGGGCATGGCCCCTGAGCAGTACAAGTACTATCTTGACCTGCGCCGCTATGGCTCCTGCAAACACGCCGGCTATGGCCTGGGCTTCGAGCGCTTGGTAATGTACCTGACGGGTGTGGGCAACATCCGCGACGTCCTTCCGCACCCCCGCACCGTGGGCAACGCCGATTTCTAATCGCCACAGCTCCGTCCCGCGCGTTACAGCGTGTCGCACCAGCGCCTCTCGGCAAGCTGAGGGGCGCTTTTTTCAACAGCATCCGTCAAGCTTTTGTCAAGCTTTCGGTCAGCTGATCAGGGCTGTTGAAAACTCGACCCGCCGCTTGCCGACGACTACCGACCACCCAGAGTGCCCTGTGCCCCTAAGCAAACCCCGTGTCCTAGGCTCCGTACCGTCATCACCCAAAAACGGAAAGGACGTGAACGCAATGGCCAAACCCGCTGTTGAGAACTACGAGGCCACGACCAGGGGTGCTGCTTCCATGGCAGCCTATCGCGCTGTGCGCATCCTGCAACTCTTAAGCGAGCATACCGGTGAGGACAAAGCGCTTCCTCCCGATGAGCTGATCGAGCGTCTCGCCCATCCCGACGACCCCGCTCGCATGCCCATCTCGGCAGCGCGGCGCAGCATCCATACCGCGATTTCCGCCCTGCGACATGCCGGATACGAGATTGAGTACAAGCGCGGCGCGGGTTACCGACTTCTCACCCGACCGCTCTCCGACGAGGAAATCATTCGACTCCATGGCATGGTCATGCGCAACCGCTCCACACCCATCGCGACCAGGAAAAGCATAGCGCGCCATCTGGTCGCCATGGCAAGCGCCGACGTTCGCGGCTATCTCGATACGTCCGAGCCGGCACCAAGCGCAGAAGGCAAACCCGCCAAGGCCACACGACCGCCCGCCAAACGCATCGATACCTGCGAGCTCATCGAGCGGGCCATCGACCACGGAACCACGGTGAGCTTTGACATTTCAAGCGTCACGACACATGACAAGATCGAAGTGACGAGGATGACCGTTCGGCCTTTTGCCATCAAACAGCGAGACGACGTCTCGTATCTGCTGGGAACGGTCGTCGACGGGCACGGCTCCGACGACACCCTACGCACCGTCGAGGTCGGCCGCATGAGAAACGTTAGCACGCGCCTGCTCGACGGCAAGAAGCTCTTTGCCGCGCTGGACGAGGGGGAGCGGCCCGCGCCCGCCGCCTAAGTCTTGCCGTTGCCCGCCAAATCCCCCGCCGTCCATCCGGTTCAGTATTAAAAAACCCGACAGGTTGTTGAAAAAATGGGCATCGGCGCTACTATAGACCCACTTGCACTTTGTTTGAGTGCAGTGTTTCCAGCAATTTCTATACTGGGGGTAATGACATGAACGACATCACCATCAGCCGCAGGAGCCTTCTGGTCTCCGCCGGCCTGCTCGCACTGGCCCCGCTCGCCGGATGCGGCGGCAACTCTGGTTCCGGCTCTGCAGCCGCCGGTTCCGACTACACCATCGGCGTTCTGCAGCTCACTGAGCACCCCGCGCTCGACGCCGCCAACGACGGCTTTGTCAAGGCCATCAAGAAGAGCGGACTCAAGGTCAAGATCGACCAGAAGAACGCCCAGAACGACCAGTCCACGTGTAAGTCCATCGCCGACAAGTTTGTGGGCGACAACGTCAACTTGATCTACGCCATCGCCACGCCTGCCGCACAGGCTGCCGCCGGCGCCACGGCCGATATCCCCATCGTGGGCTGCGCCATCACCGACTACGCCGCCTCTGGCCTGGTCCAGGACAACGACAAGCCCGGCACCAACGTCACCGGCGCCTCCGACCTCACCCCGGTCGCCGAGCAGCTCGAGATGATGCAGAAGGTCCTGCCCGACGTTAAAAAGGTCGGTCTGCTCTACTGCACCGCCGAGTCCAACTCCGACGTCCAGATCAAGGCCGCCAAGAAGGAACTCGACAAGCTGGGCCTGGAGTACACCGATTTCACCGTCTCGAGCTCCAACGAGATCCAGTCCGTCGTCGAGTCTGCCGTAGGCAAGGTCGACGCGCTCTACTCCCCTACTGACAACACCATCGCCGCGGGCGCTTCGCAGGTCGGTCAGATCTGCAAGGAGAACAAGCTTCCCTTTGTGACCGGCGAGGAGGGCATGTGCATGGCCGGCGGCCTGTTCACCCTTTCCATCAACTATGAGGACCTGGGCTACGCCGCGGGCGAGATGGCCGTTAAGATTCTGAAGGGCGAGGCCAAGCCCGAGGATATGCCGATCAAGCACCTCCCAAGCAAGGATCTGGTCGTCGTCAAGAACGACGAGATGGCCGAGGCCCTGGGCATCGACCTTTCCGCTCTAGACGAGTAGCACCATGCGCGGTAACGCAGCTAGGCACGCGCTTGCGCCATAGCTGTGTTATTCAATATCTGAGTCATTGGGGCGAACGCTAAAGACCGGCGTTCGCCCTGCTTGTTTTTGGTAAAACAAAATGTCCGTCCGCTGCTCTTTTATGCATTGGTACCGCTATTATGGAAAATCACGTGTCCACCCTATCCTAGGAGGTATGAAGCATGCTCATTGCATTGCAGGGCGCCGTTTCGCAGGGTGTCCTCTGGGGCATTATGGTGCTTGGCGTGTTTATCACGTTCCGCCTGCTCGACATCCCCGATATGACCTGCGACGGCAGCTTTGCCCTCGGCGGCTGCGTCTGCGCCGTGCTCATCGTCAGCAACAATGTCGACCCGTTGCTCGCCGTTTTGGCCGGCATGTGCGCCGGTGCCATTGCGGGCGCGGTCACGGGCATTCTGACCACCGTCTTTGAGATTCCCGCGATCCTCGCCGGAATCCTCACCCAGATCAGCCTGTGGTCCATCAACCTGCGCATCATGGGCAAATCCAACACGCCTATCCTTGCCAAGGGCACCGTGTTCTCGGCCGTCAGCAATATGACGGGCCTGCCGCAGTCCACCGTTGCCATCATCCTGGGCATCTTGCTCGCCGTGGCTATCGTTGCCATCCTGTATTGGTTCTTTGGCACCGAGATCGGCTCGGCGCTGCGCGCCACCGGCAACAACGAGTACATGATCCGTGCCCTGGGCGTCAACACCAACTCCACTAAGATGATCGCCCTCGTGCTCTCCAACGCCCTCATTGGCCTTTCGGGCGCGCTCATCTGCCAGAGCCAGAAGTACGCCGACATTGGTATGGGCACTGGCGCCATCGTTATCGGTCTCGCCGCCATTGTTATCGGCGAGGTGCTCGGCCGCCTGCTGCCCGGCGGTCTCACGCAGTTTAGCGTCCGTCTTGCCTCCGCCGTCTTTGGCTCCGTGGTGTACTTCCTCATCCGCGCCATCGTGCTGCAGCTGGGCATGGACGCCAACGACATGAAGCTGCTCTCCGCCGTGATTGTCGCCGTGGCCCTATGCGTGCCCGTGGTTTGGGAGCGCTATAAGCTCTGCAGCTCCTACACGAAGGGGGATGAGGCAGATGCTTAAGCTCTCGCACGTCAAGAAGACCTTTAACAAGGGCACCGTCACCGAAAAGCGCGCTCTTACCGGCGTCGACCTTACCCTCAACGACGGCGACTTTGTAACCGTGATTGGCGGCAACGGCGCCGGCAAGTCCACGCTGCTCAACATGATCGCCGGCGTGTATCCGCTCGATTCGGGCGTTATCGAGCTCGACGGCACCGACATCTCGCGTCTGAGCGAGTCGCAGCGTGCCAAGTACCTGGGCCGCGTGTTCCAGGACCCCATGCGCGGCACCGCAGCCGACATGCAAATTGCCGAGAACCTGGCACTCGCCAAGCGTCGCGGCCAGCGTCGCGGCCTTTCGTGGGGCGTCACCAAGGCCGAGAAGGACGAGTACGTCAAGCTGCTCAAGCGTCTGGACCTTGGTCTGGACACGCGCCTCAACGCCAAGGTCGGCCTGCTCTCGGGCGGCCAGCGCCAGGCACTCACCCTGCTCATGGCCACGCTCACCAAGCCGCGCCTGCTGCTGCTCGACGAGCATACCGCAGCACTTGACCCCAAGACGGCCTCTAAGGTGCTCAATCTGACCGAGGAGATCGTCGACGAGAACCACCTGACCACGCTCATGGTCACGCATAACATGAACGACGCTATCCGTCTGGGCAATCGCCTGATCATGATGCACGAGGGCCACGTAATCTACGATGTGGCGGGCGATGAGAAGAAATCGCTCACCGTGGCCGACTTGCTTCAGAAGTTCGAGGAAGTCTCGGGCGGCGAGCTCGCCAACGACCGCATGCTGCTGAGCTAAACCTACCAAAAAGGGACAGGTTTATTTTGGCAGGTTTTATCTGCGCAGACGTCAAAACCGCCGCAAAGGGACAGACACCTTTGCGGCGGTTTTTGTTAAAGAGTAAGGAGACCGCCATGAAAAGACTCCCCCGCCTTGCGTTAGCTGCCGCGTTGTTTGCCGGCGCGCTCACAGGCATCCCAAGCCTCGCTTTCGCGGGGAACCTGCCCGCCGCTATTGACGGCTCCGTGGCCGTCATGCACACCAATGATATCCACGGCAGCTACAAGTACAGCTACAACGCAAGCAAGGGTACCGGCACTGTCGGCTTTGACGGACTGGCAGTTCTCTATAGCGCTCAAGGCAGTGCCCCCGATCTTTTGCTCGATGCGGGCGATACCTTCCACGGGCAATCCTTCGCCACTATGAGCGAGGGCAAAAGCATCGCCGAGCTCATGGACACCTTTTATGCGAACGGCTACGACGCGACCACGCCGGGCAACCACGACTGGAGCTACGGCGCGGACAAGCTCCGCACCATGACCGGCTACAGCACCACCGGCACGCCCTTCGCCATGCTCTGCGCAAACGCGAAGTCTACGAGCGGCGTATGGAGCTCGAGCATCACCAAGACGCTCGACCGTACCTGGGAGGACAGCGAAGACCACTCCACATTCGACTACAAAATCAAGGTCGGCGTCGTGGGTGCCATGGATGAGTCGCTGGGATTCTCACTGCGCGAAGGCCTTGTCCAGGACACGTCGTTCTCGGATGCGGCAGCCGCCATCAATGCCGAGGCTAAGCGACTGCGCGAGGATGAGGGCTGCAACGTTATCGTCTGCATCGCGCACACGCTCAACGCCAAGGCCTTTGCTGCAAAGCTCGTTGGGGTCGATGCACTGGTCGCGGGCCACGAGCACATCAACTTAGACGAAAACGTGACGGGGGCCGACGGCAAGCCGGTCCGCGTCGTCGAGGCGGGCAGCGCCTTTGCCGAGGTCGGCCTGCTTTCCATTCCGTACAAGTACGACACGAATGGCACTGTGACGACCGACGATGACGCGGTCACGGTCCCCGCAGACGACAGCGACGAGAAGCTCTACACCGCCAAGAACGTCAACGACCTTTTGGCAGACCCCGACAAGGGCGCCTTCTACCAGAGTCAACTCGATGAGGTTCGCAATAACAAAATCAAGCCACTCGACGACGCCTTTAAAATCGAGTCGAACAAAGTGATCGGCACATCCGCCACTGACTATTTCTATGGCGAAGACGCCGCGGGTACGCATGGCTGGGAGATGGTGCGCACCACCGATTTGCGTCCCAGCAAAGCGAGCGACACCACCAAGGCCCAGACCATCGGGCATGTGATCTGCGGCTCTTATCTTGCCCTGACGGGGGCAGACCTCGCCATCGAAAACGCGGGCGGCATCCGCGGCGGCATCGCGGCGGGCGATGTGACCGCCGGCAACGTCATCGCCATCTCGCCTTATGGCAACACCGTGGAGACCTGGACCATGACCGGTGCAAACTTCCTCGCAGCGCTTGAGCACTCACTGCAGATCAGCGACGATTGCAATCACAGCTACGAGCTTCAGCAAGCCTACGTGGCAGCCGGCCATACCGAGCAGGAGGCGCAAGACAAGTACAAGTGGCGCGATGACTCTGGCAGCGTTCTCTCCTTTGGCGGCATTAACGTGACGATTGATTGGACGCAGCCCGAAGGCAAGCGCATTGTGAGCGCCACACTCACCAAGGATGGCAGCGCGCTCGACCCCGCCAAGAACTACGCCGTCGCCACCAATAACTACATCATTACCAACACGACCGTCTTTCCCACCTTTGCAAAAGCTAAGAAGTGCGCCGAGTGGAGTACGTGCGAGGCAGCGCTGAGGGCACTGATCGGGCAGGACGACTGGGAGAACAAGATGGCCTCGCTCGCGGGCACCATCAGCTTTGGCTCCGCCGAGAGCCCCGCACCCCATCCGACCCCAACGCCTGAGCCCTCATCCAACCCCGGCACGACGACCACGCAGATCACCACCAAGAAGACGGCCGGTAAGCTTGCCGCAACGGGAGACCGTACGCTGACCGTGGTCGGTGCATGCCTCATCGGCGGCATCATCGTCATCATGGTCGGCATTATCTGGAAGCGCCGCCGCTAAGCTACACCGCCGGGCCTTGCAGCCCCGCCGTACAAACCTTATATCGAGCGCAAAAGCCCGTCCGTTGTGATCGGACGGGCTTTTTGGTGGGTATCATGGTTGAACGATCATGAGGAGGTTTTCCCTACATGGAATTGTTTGAGCCGATTCTTCATTTCTTTGAACAGCGGTGGGTCCACAACATCATCTGGGCTGGTATCTTGGCGATAGGCACCGCCGTTGCCGCCAAAGTCGTTTCCAAGACGCTGCGTCACCTGCTCAACCGCGACGATAACCCGCTTCCCGCTTCGAGCATCTTCATCAACATTGCGCGCGCCGTCATCTGGATGGTCGGCGGCAGCTTTATCCTCGACAACTGCTTTGGCATTAACGCAAACGCGCTCGTCGCCGCTCTTGGCGTCGGCGGCATTGCCATCTCGCTCGGCTTTCAGGACACGCTGTCGAACCTTATCGGCGGCATGCAGGTGACCTTTATGGGCATCATCAAGCCCGGCGACAATATCGAGGTTGGCGGCGTGTCGGGCGTGGTACAGGACATCACCTGGCGCCACACGACCATCGAGGATGCCTACGGGCAGACCATCATTGTGCCCAACTCCAACATCTCCAAGGACACGCTCGTGCATCTGATGCCCTTTGGGCGCGTGGCCGTGCCCGTTGCCGTAAAGGACACGTCTAAATGGGCTTCCCTTGACACGCTGGCAGACGAGCTGACCAGCGCCACCAAGGCCGCCGTGCTTCCCATCTCGGGCTTTGACCAGGAGCCCTACGTGCTCTTTAGCGAAATCGGCGACTTTGGCATCAAGGGCAAGATCATCTTTATCGTCAGTGACGACAGCACCACACTCACCGCTGCCGACGCCTGCATCCGCGCTATCGCTCCCATCATCGCCTAAAGCACCACAAAGGGGACAGTGAACTGCCTCCCATTTCTTTGACATCAGAAAATGGGAGGTTTTCATTCGTGGTACCATAGTTCATACAGTTGTTTAAACGACTAAGGGAGCAAACTATGGAAGAGGCCTACCGTCAAGCACGCAAGCGCGGCGAGCAAGGACGTCGACGCGCCATTAGCCAATGCGAGCATCCATACCTTACGGACCTCGACAGTTTGGTTGCCCAGCTCCCCTTAGGTCAGCGAGAGAATGTCGGCCTGCGGGATATTCCGCTCGAAATGGTTGTCGGCACGGTTACCAAGGGCCGTCAGTCCGCCTTTTCATGCAACTTTATGCCCCTGCTGCCGTTTAGCACCGAGTTCGCCCGCAAGTGGTCCAACCTCTACGACATTCAGGTAACCGAGGGCTATCGCGACCCCATCATCGTCACCGAGTTCATGCATCGGTTCTATGTCCAGGAGGGCAACAAGCGCGTCAGCGTCCTCAAATTCCTGGACGCCCCGACGGTTTCGGCCAAGGTCACCCGCCTCTACCCCGGCAAATGGGATTCCGTCGAAAGTCGCCTGTACGGCGAGTTCTGCGCGTTTTGGCGTGTCTGCCCCCTATACGAGATCGAGTTCTCGCGCGAAGGAAGCTACGAAACGCTCGCCAAGATGCTCGGTCAGAACCTTATCGAAAAATGGCCCCAAAAAAAGGTCGACTACCTGCGCCACACCTTCCTACTCTTTAAGCGCGCCTACCTTCGCGCGGGCGGCGACCACCTGGACATTACGCCCGCCGACGCCATGCTCGTCTACCTCAATGTGTACAACCAGGACCGCCTGCTGGATACGCCGACGGATATCGTCGTAAACCGCCTGTGCAAGATCTGGCGCGAACTGGTCATCGCCGGGAAAAGTGACGAGGACAAGGTCGATCTTGTCGAAGCGCCGAACGTCGATGAGGAGGGGTTGCCCGCCAAGTCCACCTCCGGCATGCTCAACTTCTTTATGGGCAAGACCGTCTATTCGGCGGCCAACCCCCTGCGCATCGCCTTTATCCATGAATTCACCTGTGCGACGTCGAGCTGGGACAGCCTGCACGACCAAGGGCGTCAGTATCTCGATGAGCATTTTGGAGGTATCGTGCGCACCGAGGCGTTTGAGGACTGTCACGATCCGGACGTGTTCTACGCCGCCGTGGAAACGGCTGTCAAACATGGAGCAAACGTCATCTTCTCGACCTCGCACCGCCTGATGGAATACACGCTCAGGGCTGCCGTTGAATATCCCCGGGTTCGGTTCCTTAACTGCTCCATCGGCCTTCCTCACCAAAGCGTCCGTTCGTACTTTGGCAAGATGTACGAAGCAAAGTTTCTCCTGGGCGCCCTTGCCGCCAGCATGGCGGACAACCACCGCATCGGTTACCACGCGTCGGTCTTCGCCTCGGGTGCACTCAGCGAGATCAACGCCTTTGCGATTGGAGCCTCGCTGCTCGACCCCCGTGCGCAAATTATCCTGACCTGGGGCGATGTGCCCGCCGGAGGCCTTGCCGAGGCCATGTGCCGCGAAGGCGTGAGCGTCATGACCGGCGCCGACATGTCAAAGTCGCTCGAAGACCCCACGGCCTACGGACTCCACCGTCTGGTCGATGGCAAGGTCGTCGGCATTGCCATGCCGGTGTGGAACTGGGGCCGATACTACGAGCTTATCGTGCGAAGTCTGCTGCATGGCACCTGGGACGAGACCAGTGACGACAGCCAGGTCCGCGCCGTCAACTACTGGTATGGCATGAGCTCGGGCGTTATCGACATTCGCTACGCTCCGGGCCTGCCCTATCAGACGCGCAAGCTTGTTCAGCTCCTCCGCAATGGCATCGTCGAGGGCTCCATCAATCCATTTGGCGGCGAGCTCCATAGCCAAGACGGCGTGGTGCAGATTGAGGGCTTTCCCCCACTGCCGAGCACGCAAATCGTCGAGATGGACTGGCTGGCAGACAACGTGGTGGGCACCATTCCGCAGCCTGACGATGAGCCGAAGGTCCGCGCCCTATGAAAATCCTTGCCATAGCCGATACCGAAGAGCGATGCCTGTGGGAGTGCTTTCGCAAGGAACGCTTTGAGGGTGTCGACCTAATTTTGTCCGCTGGCGATCTGGACCCGGACTATCTTGAGTTTTTGGTCACGGTCATCAACAGACCGCTCATCTACGTGCGTGGCAATCACGATGACCGCTACGCGCGTCATGCACCGGGCGGCTGCATCTGTGTCGAAGACACCGTGTACGTGTATCGCGGCGTCCGCATTGCGGGGCTTGGCGGCTCCATGCGCTACCGAGATAGCGCTAACATGTACACCGAGCACGAGATGGCCAAGCGCGTGCGCAAGCTGTCCCGCAAAGTGAGGATGGTCGGCGGCTGCGACATCTTGCTCACCCATGCGCCCGCCGCCGGCGTGGGCGATCTGGACGATCTGCCGCATCGGGGATTCGAATGCTTTAACACAGCGCTCGAGACATGGAATCCCGACTACATGGTGCACGGGCATGTGCACCAATGCTATGTTCGCGACTTTCAACGCGAACGCCAGCACGCATGCGGGACAACGATTATCAACGCCTGCGGCTATACGCAGTTTGAGCTGGACGAAGCGCGCTACCCTATCCGTGGCTGGCAGGCAGCCTGGCTCAATTCGCAAACCATGCGCCGCGAGCTCAAGCGCCACGAGGCAATCGAGTCCTCAACCGCCAGAACCCCCTGGTAACCACCACAAAGGGGACAAGCACCTTTGTGGTGGTTCCGGACATCTCGACGCTACAGCGCGGCGATGACCTTATCGCCCATCTGGGTCGTGCCGAGGATCTTATCGGCAGGGGTACTGGCATCGGCAATGTCGCGGGTACGCCAGCCTTCGTCAAGCACACGCGCCACGGCATTTTCGATCCAAGCAGCCTGCTCACCCATGTCGAGCGCGTACGTGAGCAGCATTGCCGCCGACAGGATCTGCGCGAGCGGGTTAGCGATACCGAGCCCCGCGATGTCGGGCGCGCTGCCGGCGCTCGGCTCAAACAGCGACACACCATCGCCCAGCGAAGCCGAGGCAAGCATGCCGAGCGATCCGGTAATCTGCGCCGCCTCGTCGGAGAGAATGTCGCCGAACATGTTCTCCGTAACTACGACGTCAAAGTCGGCCGGTCGGTTAATGAGCTGCATGGCGGCGTTGTCGACGAGCAGGTCCTCAAGCTCTACATCTGGATACTCCTCGCCATGCACGCGATGCACGACCTCACGCCACATGCGGCTCGTCTCCAATACATTGCGCTTGTCCACGCTTGTCACCTTGCCGCGGCGCTTGCGAGCTGCCTCGAACGCCTGGCGGGCGATGCGCTCAACTTCGTACTCGCGGTACTCCATTACGTCAACCGCGCGCTGGCCAGCCACACCGTCGGTGCCCGCGCCGCCCTCGTCATAAAAGCGCTCGTGCTTGCCAAAGTAAATGCCACCGGTAAGTTCGCGGACGAGAACCATGTCAACGCCCTTGATGACTTCGGGACGAAGCGTCGATGCGCTGGCAAGTGCGTCGTAGATTTTTACGGGGCGAAGGTTGGTATAGAGGCCGAGTTCTTTGCGGATACGCAGCAAGCCTTGCTCGGGGCGCGGGGCCGCCGGATCGGTCGAATCCCACTTTGGGCCACCGACGGATGCCAACAGCACGGCGTCCGACGCCTTTGCCGCCGCAAGGGTTTCATCGGGCAGCGGATTGCCGCACGCATCGATCGCCGCGCCACCAATCAGGTGATCCTCAAAGGCAAACTCTACGCCAGCGCGCTTGCCCACGGCAGCCAGCACCTTCTTACCCTCGGTAATAACCTCGGGCCCAATTCCGTCACCAGGAAGACAGCAGATCTTATAGGTCTTCTTCACGTTGCAGCTCCAGCTCTCGCTACTCGGCCCGTTTGCAAACGGATTATCCAGCTTGACCGTCATAATCGCTTACGCCTCCTGAGCCTTTGCCGCGACAATCTTGGCACGCGTGCGCGCAACCAAACCGCCGGCCTCGATAATCTCGGCAATAAATGGCGGGAACGGCTCAGCTGTAAAAGTCTCGCCAGTACGCTCGTTGGTGATGACACCCGCATCGGTATCGACCTTCACGGTATCGCCGGCACAAATCGCATCGACAGCTTCGGGGCACTCCATAATGGGCAGGCCCACGTTAATGGCATTGCGATAGAAGATGCGTGCGAAGCTCTTGGCAATAACACACGACACCCCTGCAGCCTTAATGGCAACCGGGGCATGCTCACGCGAAGAACCGCAACCAAAGTTCTCCTCAGCCACAATGATGTCACCGGGCCTCACGGCAGAGGCAAACGCGGGATCAATATCCTCCATAGCATGCGCCGCCAAGTGTGCATGGTCGGACGAGTTCAAATAACGAGCAGGAATAATCACATCAGTATCAACATCACGACCATATCGAAAAACCGAACCTTCAAAGTTCATATCATTCTCCGTTCAAACATGGAATGTGGGGGATTTGATATTTACTTACTTACTCGGACAGTCTTGCTCGCATGGAGAGCACATTAAGTGCTCTCCGGCTCGTGCGGAACTCGATGCAAGCAAATATCAAATCCCTCGTTCGCGCTTCGGCTACAAAAAAGCTAATGGAAAGTTAGCGTTCGCCTTCGGCGAACAAAAAAGTGCCAGGACTGTCCGCAGTAGCGAGCAAAGGTCGAAGGACCCCGTAGCCCCTACAGGTCAGACGGCAAGCATATGTGCCCCGCCACGGCAGAAGCAGCCGCCACGGCCGGCGAGGCCAGATAGACCTCGGACGTGGGGTCGCCCATACGGCCGACAAAGTTGCGGTTGGTCGTAGAAACGCAACGCTCCCCCGCCGCCAAGATGCCCATGTAGCCGCCCAGGCACGGACCGCACGTGGGCGTGGAGAACACACAGTTGGCATCTAGGAAAATGTCGGTCAATCCCTCCTTCATGCACTGGCGGAAGACCGCCTGGGTCGCCGGAATCACGATGCAACGCACCCCGTCGGCAACCTTATGGCCGCGCATGACTTCGGCCGCAGCACGCATATCCTCGATACGTCCGTTGGTGCACGAGCCGATTACCGCCTGGTCGATCATGATGTGACGGCTCTCGCTCACCGGATGGGTGTTGCTGGGCAGATGCGGCCACGATACGCACGGCTTAATGTCGGCCGCGTCAATGGCAATAACCTGGGCATACTCGGCGTCTGGATCGGCGTGATACTCAACGTAATCACGTTCGCAGCGCCCCTTGAGCCAGGCGCGGGCAACATCATCGACCTCGATAATGCCCGCCTTGCCGCCCGCTTCGATCGCCATGTTCGAAATTGTCATGCGACCTTCCATCGACAGGCCCTCGATGGTGCTGCCGGCAAACTCCATGGCCTGGTACAGGGCACCGTCCACGCCGATCATGCCGATAATGTGCAGGATGATGTCCTTGGCGGTGGCACCGTCCTCAAGCTCGCCGTTAATCTCAAAGCGAATCGTCGGCGGCACCTTAAACCATGCGCGCCCCGTGGCAATGCCCACGCCGGCGTCTGTTGAGCCCACGCCGGTCGAAAACGCACCCAAGGCGCCATACGTGCAGGTATGCGAGTCGGCACCGATAATCAGATCACCCGGGACCACCACGCCGCGCTCGGGCAGCAGGGCATGCTCAATGCCCGCGCAACCTTGCTCGTAATAGTGCGTCACATGCTGCTCGTGCGCAAAATCTCGCATCTTCTTGGTCTGCTCGGCGCTCTTGATGTCCTTGTTGGGCGCATAGTGATCGGGCACCAGGCAAATGCGATCGCGATCAAATACCTCGGTGGCACCCAGCTCACGAAAGACATCGATCGCGATAGGTGCGGTAATGTCGTTGGCGAGCACGATGTCCAGGTCGCATTCGACCAGCTGGCCCGGCTTTACCTCATCGAGCCCGACGTGTGCCGCCAAAATTTTCTCTGCTACGGTCATGGGACGTGCCATGTGATTCCCCTCTCGTACGGGCGCATGCCCGGCTGGTGCCTGTTACTTGCCCGCCTTGGAACGGTTGGTCTGAATCATGCGGTTAATAGCGTTGATGTAAGCCTTGGCCGAGCTCACGATAATGTCGGTATCCGCGCCGCGGCCGGTGTAGATCTTGCCGTCCTCGGCGGTGATGCGCACCGTCACCTCGCCGATGGCGTCGATACCACGCGTAATGGCCTTAACGTTGAACTCCGTCAGCTCGCCATGGGCAGAGATGGCCTTGTCAACCGCCTTGTAGGCCGCATCAACCGGACCAGTACCCGTCGAGCAAACTACCCGTGTCGCGCCATTCTCGTCTGTAATGGTTGCCGTGGCCGTAGGAATAAGCGGGTCGCCGCAGGAAACCTGGAGCGCGTCGAGGGTGTAGATCGCCTTGACCTCGCGCTGGCGCTCCTGAATCATCGATTCCAGATCCTCGTCAAAGACCTCTTTCTTTTGATCTGCAATCTCCAAAAAGCGCTGATAGATCGACTCGAATTCCTCATCGCCAAACGTATAACCCAGCTCAGCGAGACGATGGCGCAGTGCCGCATGGCCCGAACGTGCCGAAAGGATAATCTCGGATCCCGCTGCACCCACGTCCTTGGGATCGATAATCTCGTAGGTGTCACGCGCCTTGAGCACGCCATCCTGGTGAATGCCCGAGCTGTGGGCAAACGCATTAGCGCCCACAATGGACTTGTTGGGCTGCACGTTGATACCAGTAATTGAACTGACGAGCTTAGATGCGCGCGTGAGCTCGGTCGTTACGATATCGGTATGTGCATCCAGATCCTGCTCGTGCATCCTCATGGCCATGACGACCTCCTCGAGCGCCGTGTTGCCCGCGCGCTCGCCCAAGCCGTTGATGGTGCACTCGATCTGCGTCGCGCCATTGCGGACGGCCTCGAGTGCAAGGGCTGTGGCCATGCCCAGATCGTTATGCGTGTGGACCGAAATCGTAACGTCCTCGATGCCGGCCACGCGCTCGCGCAGATCGCGAATACGGGCGCCAAACTCCCAGGGCATGTTATAGCCCGTGGTGTCCGGAATATTCACGACCGTAGCGCCGGCCTTGATCGCTGCCTCGAGAATGCGGACCAGGAACTCCTGATCGGAGCGGCCCGCATCCTCGGCATAAAACTCGACATCGTCGACAAACTTACGAGCGTGCTTTACGGCGTGAATAGCGCGCTCGATAGCCTCGTCTTCGGTCATATGGAGCTTGTCGCGCAAATGGCTGGGACTCACACCCAGACCGGTATGGATACGGGGCCTCTGAGCCGTCTTGAGGGCTTCTGCGGCCACTTCGATATCCTTATCGACCGCACGGGTGAGACCGCATACCGTGCACCGGTCACCCGCGATCTTGCCAATCTCCTGTACGGAACGATAATCACCGGGGCTCGAGATAGGAAATCCCGCCTCGATCACGTCGACATTCATACGTACCAGCTGGCGTGCAATAACGAGTTTTTCCTCGGTATTCATGCTGGCGCCGGGAGACTGCTCCCCGTCACGAAGTGTTGTGTCAAAGATTGCGATTTTGCGGCTCATGATTTCCTCCTGACAGGCTAAAGATACAGATGGCTTTCAGGAGAGATGGAGTGCCTCAAGATAGAATAATACCCGTGTCGCTCATCACGCCCAAAAGCGGCGGAAGATAGCGCACCCGGGTACAACTAATCGTTATAGCGAAATTACAACCCTAGCGCGCTATCCAATCTAGTAGCGCTAGGCCTAGGAGCTGCTGATTGTAATTGAACATGTCTGGCTCCTTTCGGCCTCGGGTATTCACTACATTGGGCTAAAGTGTAACACAGTCAAAACGACGCTCAACGGGGATTTTGAACCAAAACCACCACAAAGGCGCCTATCTCCTTCGTGTTGGTTTTGGCCCGAAATAGCAAGGAACCCGGTCCTGCACGAGACAGAACCGGGTTCCTTTAGCAATGCTTGCTTTGCTCAGGCAGTAACTAGAAGTTACTCAGCCAGGAAGTCACGCTGGACAGCGGGATCGACCTTGACGCCAGGGCCCATGGTGGAAGACACAGAGATGGACTTGACGTACTTGCCCTTAGCAGAAGAGGGCTTGACGCGCAGGATCTCGGTGTACAGGGCAGCGTAGTTCTCAACGAGCTGCTGCTCAGAGAAGGACTTCTTGCCCAGGGGCACGTGGCAGATGCCATAACGGTCGGCGCGATACTCAACGCGGCCGGCCTTGAGCTCGGAGACCATCTTGGCGACGTCCATGGTCACGGTGCCGAGCTTGGGGTTCGGCATGAGGCCACGGGGACCAAGGATCTTACCGATGCGGCCAACCTTGGCCATCATGTTCGGCGTAGCGATAGCGGCGTCGAAGTTGATCTCGCCCTTCTGGATCTGGGCGACGAGCTCGTCGGAACCGATGATGTCGGCACCGGCAGCCTCGGCCTCACGGGCCTTCTCGCCCTCGGCGAAGACGGCAACACGAACGGTCTTGCCGGTGCCGTGGGGCAGGGAGATGGAACCACGGATGTTCTGGTCAGCCTTACGAGTATCGATGCCCAGACGGAAGTGGGCCTCAACGGTCTCGTCGAACTTGGCGGTGTCGAGCTCCTTGATGAGCTTGGCAGCCTGAAGGGGGGTGTAGAGCGTGGCGCGGTCGACCTTCTCGGCAGCGGCGTTATAGCTCTTACCATGCTTAGCCATGTGCATTACCTCCTGTGGTTAAACGGGCGTGAGCCCTCCCACATCGTATCGTGTGCCCTATTGCACACATTTAACGGGCGCCCCGGTCGGAGCACCCGTCGTTACCTAGAAAAACGCTACTCAGCGATGGTGACGCCCATGGAACGGGCGGTACCGGCGATGATCTTCTTGGCGGCATCAATGTCGTTGGCATTGAGATCCGGCATCTTGATCTCGGCGATCTTGGTGAGCTGCTCCTGGGAGAGCTGACCAACCTTGTCGGCCTGGGGCTTAGCGGAACCAGACTTGAGGTTCAGCTCCTTCTTGATGAGGTGAGCCGCCGGCGGAGTCTTGGTGATGAAGGAGAAGGACTTATCCTCGTAGACAGAGATCTCAACGGGGATGATGTCACCCTTCTTGTCCTGCGTCTCGGCGTTAAAGGCCTGGCAGAACTGCATGATGTTCACGCCAGCAGCGCCCAGGGCGGGGCCGACGGGAGGAGCGGGGTTAGCGGCACCAGCGGGAATCTGGAGCTTAATGACGTTGGCAACCTTCTTCTCAGCCATGGTCATTCCTTTCGAATCACGAGTGTGAAGTACTTGCTATATCGTAAGCACGCACGTGTTAGAAGCACTCCTGAGATGAGCAGTCACAGAAGAAGCACGCTCGCGCGAACGGACGAAAACTTAAGCGATGACAGCGACCTGGTTAAAGTCAAGCTCGACCGGCGTCTCGCGGCCAAAGATCATCAGCGTGACCTTGAGCTTGCCTGCCTCGGCGTTAACCTCGGAGACCTTGCCATCAAAGTCGGTAAGCGGGCCATCGGTGACGCGGACGGACGTACCGACCTCAATATCAACCGAAGTACGCTTGGGCGAATCGCCCTTACCGGGACGACGAGTCATCTTATTGTACTCGTCGCGGGAAAGCGGAGCGGGCTTGCCGTTGCCGCCCAGGAAACCGGTGACGCCGGGCGTGTTGCGAACACACGTCCATGCATCGTCATCCATCTCCATGCGAACCAAGACATAACCCGGGAAGATCTTAGAATCCTTGGTCTCGCGCTTGCCACCCTCTTTGATCTCGGTGACGCGCTCCATAGGAATCTCAATGTCAAAGATACGATCCTGCATGCCCATGGTCTCGATGCGATGCTCGAGATCGGACTTAACGCGGTTCTCGTATCCAGAGTAAGTGTGGACGACGTACCAACGCTTAGACATGGTTTAGCCCCTCAATCCAGAGAACAGAGCAAGAGCCTCGCCAAAGCCAGCATCGAGCAGAGCGATGACGACGCCGACGACGATCAGAGAAGCGCAAACGACGACCGAGTAGTTCACGAGCTCCTTCTTATCGGGCCACGTGACACGCTTCATCTCGGACTTCACCGAAGCAAAATACTTCTTGGTGCGGGCGAAGAAACCGGGCTTCTCGTTCTTCTTGGACTTCGCAGCCTTCTCGCTCTTCTTGGCAACGGCCTTCTTGGCCTCAACCTTGGAGTTGGCGGCAGCTTTGTTGGCAGGCGCCTGCTGCTGTGCCTTCTTCTTGTTCTTCTTGTTGGCCATTTGGGTTACCTCCGCGCAATGCGCTTATACATGAGTAAACCGTAAGCCCCCAAATGGGAGCTTACGGAATAATGACTGGCACGCCAGGAAGGACTCGAACCCTCAACACTCGGTTTTGGAGACCGATGCTCTACCAATTGAACTACTGGCGTATGTGACTAGAGACTAGCGAGTCTCTTTGTGCAGCGTGTGGTGACGGCACCAGGGGCAATACTTCTTGATCTCCATACGATCAGGCATGTTCGCCTTGTTCTTAGTGGTCGTATAGTTGCGGCGCTTGCACTCAGTGCACGCAAGAGTAACTAGAGTACGCATGTATCCTGAACCTTTCATATCCGCCCCGTACGGGCACGAGTTGGTACTTTATCAGCTCTACGTAAGTGCTGTCAATGAAAACCTCGCATCAATTGGTTCTCGGTAGATCCATTCATATTTGGAACACATCAATGGAGCCAACGAGATCTAATCGATCCCTCACGCTCAACTTAAGAGCGAGCTAAGCGTAACCATCAGGCAAAAAGACCCACGTAGAAAAGAACCCGGCACCCATATAAGTGCCGGGTTCTCTAAGTCAGCTGTATCAGAGAGCTAATTTACTCAATGATCGTGGAGACGATGCCCGAACCGACGGTGTGGCCACCCTCGCGGATAGCGAAGCGCAGGCCCTCCTCCATAGCGATCGGGTGAATGAGGTCGCCTTCGATGGTGATGTGGTCACCAGGCATAGCCATCTCGGTGCCCTCGGGGAGCTTGACCGTACCGGTAACGTCGGTGGTACGGAAGTAGAACTGAGGACGATAACCATCGAAGAACGGGGTGTGACGGCCGCCCTCCTCCTTGGTCAGAACGTAGATCTCACCGGTGAACTTGGTGTGCGGGGTAACCGAACCGGGCTTGCAGAGAACCTGGCCGCGCTCGATGTCCTCGCGCTTGATGCCGCGGAGCAGCAGACCGACGTTGTCGCCAGCCTCGCAGAAGTCCATGGACTTACGGAACATCTCGATACCGGTAACGACGGTGTTCTGGGTATCCTTGATGCCGACGATCTCGACGGGCTCGTTGAGCTTGAGCTCACCGCGCTCGACACGGCCGGTAGCAACGGTACCACGGCCGGAGATGGTCATAACGTCCTCAACGGCCATCAGGAACGGGAGGTCGTTGTCACGAGCAGGCGTCGGGATGTACTCGTCGACGGCAGACATGAGCTCGCGAATGGCGTCCATCCACTTGGCGTCGCCCTCGAGAGCGCCCAGAGCGGAACCACGGATGACGGGGATGTCGTCGCCGGGGAATTCGTACTCGGAAAGGAGCTCACGGGTCTCCATCTCGACGAGGTCGATGAGCTCGTCATCGTCGACCATGTCGCACTTGTTCAGGAAGACGACGATGTAGGGAACGCCGACCTGACGGGCGAGCAGGATGTGCTCGCGGGTCTGAGCCATGGGGCCGTCGGTAGCGGCGATGACCAGGATAGCGCCGTCCATCTGAGCAGCACCGGAGATCATGTTCTTGACGTAGTCAGCATGGCCCGGGCAGTCAACGTGAGCGTAGTGACGGGCAGCAGTCTCGTACTCGACGTGGGAGACGGAGATCGTAATGCCGCGCTCGCGCTCCTCGGGAGCCTTGTCGATGTTCTCGAACGCAGTGAAGTCAGCCTTGCAGCCCTCGGTCTCGGAGAGAACCTTGGTGATGGCAGCGGTCAGCGTGGTCTTGCCGTGGTCGACGTGACCGATGGTGCCGATGTTAACATGCGGCTTAGTGCGCTCAAACTTCTCTTTGGCCATAAAGCCCTCCTCTAAACAGGTCGTCCCCGGACGGGACTATGCCTTTATACCATAGTGGCCTCTCAACATACTATTGAGAAGCCACCGTGTTACCTATGGTAGCGGTGACTGGATTCGAACCAGTGACGCCACGGGTATGAACCGTGTGCTCTAACCAACTGAGCTACACCGCCGGATGGAGCCTGCAACCAGACTTGAACTGGTGACCTCTTCGTTACCAACGAAGTGCTCTACCGACTGAGCTATACAGGCACTTGACGGGTGGGAGCTATAGGATTCGAACCTATGTAGGCAGAGCCAACGGGTTTACAGCCCGTCCCCATTAACCACTCGGGCAAACTCCCAATCGTTCAAGTATCCGCAGGTTCTTTGGTCTTTTGGGCCTCCGCCCCCGCGAACGAAAAAGATAATACGATGCAACCTTGGGGGCTGTCAACGAAAACCTCTAAATACACGGTGCCGGGCGTATCTATATACCTTTGACCTGCGGTTTTGCTGAATTTAGATATGAAGAACGGCGAATTTGGCTGCGCTGGCGACATTTCCCGAGGGAACACTTTGGTGTGGTGGAGTACCTTTGCGGTATCGACTTTCGATAACGATCCTCGTGCGTCCGAATATCCTCGCTCAACCAGGATGACTGGGACCGGTCCGGCCTTTGTCTCGATCTGTAACATCTAGAGAACATTTTCTCCCCTATTTGTTACAGATCGAGATGTTTCCCTGGCGGTTTCCCATTTATCTAAATCTGTAACAACAAGAACGGTTTTCCTTCCCTAGTTGTTACAGATTGAGACACTTCTCAGCTCGCCCCCAGATTGTCTAAATCTGTAACAGCTGGGAGCTGAACGCTCGTCCTCGTGTTACAGATCTAGATTGTCGACCAACTCCAACCGAGCCCTTAAGCCAGTACCTCAGATCCGTTGTAGAGCCTGCTGCCTTCAAACGAGCGCAGCAGGAGCTCGCGACGTTCATCGAGGTCCTTTAGCTCGCAGGGAAACACAAATAGCATCACGTTTTGATGGTACTTGTAATCGGCATAGACATCCGGATCGCCCAAGCGCGTGGGCGTGGAAACGATATCCTCCGACATGTGCTCGCTTGAGCCCACATAAATTCCCAGATAGTCACTGTAGTTCTTATCGTGATCGCCTTTTTGATACTTTGCGATAAGGTAGCAGCCAGGCATATCAAAGCCGTTAAACGCGGCATCGGCAGCCTTTTTCTGCTGGCAGACAAACTTGTGCAGGGGCATCGCCGTGGACGCACTTTCGAAAATCGACTGCCTTGCGGCGTTGATCTTCTTGCGAGCCTCGGCGGCCTCTCTTGAGTCCTGCAACGCTTTCGCGGCGCCGCCCAGCGCGCCAACTGCCGCGCCAAAGCCGTCGGCCGCGACACCGAGCCCCTTGCCAATACCATCGGCAACGACACGTGCACCGTTAGCGGCACCATCCGCAGCATCCTTTACAGCGCCGCCGACAGCTTCGACATCGACGCCGAGCTGCTTTGCGCCATCAATGACGTCCGCGGCCGCAACCAGGACCTTCGCCGCAAGGCTCATCGCATCTTTTACTGTTTTCAGATCTACAGACATCCTAGAATTCCTTTCGATATCTCGCATAACCAAAACAGCTCATGACTCATAAATAGCGTCAGGCGGTTGCCGCAGCCTCCCGCGGCTATGCGAAATGCATGCGGTACCCAAGTCAGCAGTTTAAATCGGGCTGCGTAATGAGTCCCAACGGGTTGCCTATTAATCGGCGAGCGCAACGAGCGTTTCGAGAAACGCCAATGACTCGCACTCCCCCCATTATTCGAAGCCAGATGATGTGTTCTACCGATAGCCCGTCACGGGCGTAGACGGTGCTCACGCCATTGTCGAGCGCCATCACGACAGGTGCCAGGTCATTCGGCTGATGCCTCAGCCGACGCAAGGCCCTATAACACGGTATCGGCCACAGGTTGTTGCTCAACAAATACGCTGCCTCCTGTGGCATACTTTATTCACTAATGCATCGATAGCATCGAGAAAGAGAGTGTCATGGTCCCTTCGGGTAACGGCTGCAGCCAGATCATCATCATTGCTTTGGGCATTTGCCTTGGCCTGACTATGTTTGCGGTCTGTGGCTAAACGATTCAGATCTGCGCTTATTTCCAGCGCAAATCTTTTGCCGCTGCTTGCCGGCATCGTGTATCTCGTTAACAGATACATTGCGAGCTTCGACTTTTTCCTCCCCTACGACTTCGCCCATTATCAGCTCGGAGATCTGTGCGGAGGAATCATTTTTCCCGCCTACGTAAACGTCCTCTGCGAAACGGTGAGTGGGAAAACGCCGATATGCAACTTTGCAAGTAGCTTGGCATTATCGGTGGGATGCTCAATCTGCTGGGAAGTACTTGCGCCCATGGTGCTCGAGTTTAGTACCCCAGATCCGCTTGATGCCTGCATGTACGTTATCGGCGGCATCTTGTACCTCGTCGCTTTTAAGCTAACGGCGGGTAATCGAAAATAGCTGTGCACTGGAATCGAACCATACGTTTCAATCCATGTACGTGTGGTTCGATTCGGACTTTATAGCGACGCCCCAAACCGCAATGCAAGTCTCCCAATAATTGGAAGACGGGATTCACCAGCGACGTCATTTTGATTTGATCGGCAGCAGATCTTCAACGAACCGACCGGTCCATTCATTTGGCTCCAGCCCGCGAATCTCGAAGATGGCCTCGAAATCCTTCTTGCTTAGACGATAGCCAAAACGCGTATTCAACCACATCTCGGATTCTGCCCGCCAGATTTTTCGCGAGCCGGAGTCATCGAGCGGACAATCTGGGAAGACGCGTCAGCCCACTCTCCATCGTCTTCCTCATATCGCTCTCTACCGAGAATGCTTTCGACCTGTGGCTCGAACATGCCGAAGAGACTCGAAATGTCACGTCGCCGCTCGGCCTCGTAATGGGGCTGAAGGTTTTGAAGAGCTCCTCGAGGTTTGCCACGGCGGCGGCGTTGGAGAAGTATGCGTCGCGGAAGACGGCATGTGGCGTGGGCGCTCCTTGGCGATGGCCTCCAGCGCTACGGTATCGACATCCTCGTCAAAACATGCGATAAGCTGGCCGCCATTGTCATCGAAGCACACCTTGCCGCCGGTTTCGCGCTCGACGACCTTCGCGGAGTACTCGATGCGGAACGTGGGCAGGACCTGGAAGAGAAGGTCGAGCGGCGGGGCGTCCTCAGCGGCGTTGTCGGCGAAGAGGTCGAGCGCGGTCTGCTCGTACTGTTCGGGCGTGGCGTACTCGTCCTTGAGACAGGACTCGTCTACACGCAGCACGCGGAAGCCGATGTCGGGCACGGGCTTGGACTCGGCGCCGAGTTCGAGCTGCTCGTTTGTCTTATCGACCTCGGCCCTGATCTTCTCGCCTGCTCGACGGATGCACTCCTCGCCGATTTCACAAATCGTACCGTATCCGTCTCTGTACGCTGTCGAATTGCTGTCGCAAACCTCGGGGAGTTGGACCAAGATAAACTTTCTTAATCCCGAGTCGAGCATGTTTTGATGGATGACGGAACGAGCGGTTGCGCCAGATCCGGAAAAGAAATCGGCAATAAATGAGTTACTATCAGCAACAATATCAAGAATCTTATCTATTAGAGCCGTGGGTTTGGGAAAGTCAAAGTACTTACCGTCTAGGATGCTACTCACTTCCTTGCTTGCTACATCCGTCGACCCCACTTCCTTATATGACCAGAGATTCGCGGGAACAGCGCCGTCCATCTCCGCTAGGAATTTCTTTAATCTTGAATAGGTGTTACCTCCATCCTTTCCCCAGTAGAGTCGGTTTTCGGCCACATGTTTTTCATAGGTGACCTGTTCATATTTCCAAGCGTTTGTCGGATGAACGACAGTGCAACCTGTTATTGGGTTGGCCTTACGTTTGAGCTATTGAATGAATCTGCCGAGGATCTGCTCTACGCCTACCACCCCGAAGGCGATCGCCACCACGCGGGCATCGTCGCCTACAACCCCAACACCCGCGCGACCCACATCATCGAACACGCCGCCACCGACCACGGCGCCCACTACGCCCACCGCCTAGCCACTCACCTAGCCACTGCGGACACTACCCCTCATAACGGCTATATTGAATAACGCCTTTACCCCATAAGAGGAGGAGTCTCCGTGAGCTCATATCACTGTCCCCACTGCAATGCTGACCTAAAGGAGCAGCCCCTGTTCACTGCGGACAACGATAGCTATGTATGCGACGCATGCGGAGAGTTCATCTACGACCCCACAACGGACATCAAGCGCTGCGAATGCTGCGACGCCGTCCTAAATGGTCAAAATGATTACGAGGACTGGCAACCACTCCATACCTGTAGCGAATGCGGCATGCCCAACATGACTGATGAAGAGCCTTATGTCCTCGCAGATACCGACAGCCCGCTATTGGCAGTTCTCGGAGTCGCTACAGAAGCAACAAAGCTTCTTTCAAATGTTGCAGAACTTACTTGCAATATTGCCGAGTCAAAGCTTGAAAAACAACGCGCCGAGGAAAGCCGCCAGAGGAAGCCAGAGAGCCGTAAAGAGAAACCGGGAAACCGTCGTAAGAAGTCAGAAAATGAAGACTGCTTTACGGGATGCCTGCTCCCTCTGCTCGCGTTCGCCGCCTTAATGCTTGCAATAATTTTGTTCGTTAATCGCCCAGATCTAGCACTCAAGGTTTTCAATCTTATGACGGAAATCATTGCAGCCGCACTCGAGCTTTTTGCAGGAGCTTTTGAGAACTTCTTTTCGAACCTCTAAAACCTCCTCCGACCAGCGTTTAACTACCGTTTATGGTCGAAGGAGGTCACAAAGAGACGTTAAGATCGAATCGGCTTCAGGCCTTGCGTCGCCCAGCGGCATGAGTCCTAAGATCGAATGGAAATAGGTAATGAATGCAGCAATCTGAGGGGGTCGCGGAACGTGAGGGCACAGATTGCCATCGCCTGGGTCAAATACAAATATCGAGCATGGAACGTCAAGGTCACCAACGCCTGCCCCTTCAAAGGCGGAACCGCATATCTGCTCGGTCCGACGCTAGCCGACGGGCAGGAGCCTCCTGCCATCGGGGGCATACCCTTTGTCGTAGAAGAGAAAGGACGGGCGCGGATTGTCCCGCAACTGTCGCAAGAGTGGTTCGATATTATGCGGGCGAGCAGACCGTTCGAAGACAAGTCAAATCACGGAAACACCTAGGCATCACCCCCGCACCCGCCCCCTCAACTCGCACAAAAGCCACTCCGTTTGACCCCAAATAATGCACCGCTCGTATTTGTTGCTCAACAAATCGAATGAACGTCCGTATTACAGTAAAGGAGCTGTTTAGTGTGCAATAAGAAAGGCCGACGATGAATCAACTGCCCAGAAGGGGCTTTCTCGCATTGATGGGCGCCGTTTCGCTTTCCATGGCAGGCTGTGGCAACGTCTCGAACGAAGATTACAACGCTAAGAACCACGTGACGTTTAAGGGCGCGTACGCCGTAGAGAATGCGGAAAACTCGACGGTTGAGTTATGGGTGCTCTCGACCGTTGACGCCGACGAAGACGAGAACCTGAATGGCGTTTATTACGAAAACGCGGCAAAGGGCGGCGCGGCCGGGACGTGTGGGCCTGAAATACAGTTTGACGACAAGAACTCCTATACCGACGACTACTACCTGAACAAGGGGCAGTACGATGAGCTGTTCGCAGGGACCGGCTATGGCTGTTGGAGCGGCATGGATACTCTTGTTGCGGGGTCCGGTGATAAATACCACATGGTAATGAGCTTCTCCTCGGTAGCCAAATCTGACATCGAGAAGTGCGAAAAAGCGAAAGTCAGTAACGTCTCGTATGATTTCAAGTTCGATACAAGCGACATTAAAACAGTCGCATCGCGCGAGGAAGTTATCTCCGAAGCAATGAACCTCCAGTAGAGAACGACTCAAGATCAGAAGACCGCCCAGGCAATGCAGCCTCAGGCGGTCTTTCTTTTATCGCTCCCGCCCCCCAACTCGCACCTTTGTCGCAGCCTCGAGTTCGTCTGCCTCAGTAAAATAGATGCAAACACGGTAGACAGGAGCGGCTATGCCAAAGTTCCAGTACGTTAAAACCGGCGACTTCGAAGCCCCAGCTAGATTCAAGACCAAAGGCGGGGAGGCACTTTCGGCTTACTTAGGATCATCATCGCGGACGGTCACAAAATACTTTTTGTTGCTCAACAAATTGAAAACGATTCGCTCCCATTTACCGAAAAGCTCCCTTATAACAGTGTTTTAATGACAAGGGGTGGTAGCCTATGACGTGTCGGAATAAGGGAAAGGATGCGATATGAAATAACGCCTTACCGTACTATTTGCATGCCTGGTCGTCATGATCGGCTTGGCTGCATGTTCCTCGAACAACAAGAGCGAGGAGCCTCAGTATGTTGATGACACCGCCATGGAGACGATCGCCAAGGGCTATGAAGCTCGCCAGGACGCCATAAGCGAGATGGAGCAAAATGGCGAAGACACCGGAACCAGCAAAGCATACAAGAAGTTCATCAACACAGAGCTCGATATCGACAAGGAGCTCAAAGACGCAAAGTTCAAGGACTCCCAAATGCAGGAGGACGTCCTCTCCTACATCAACTCCCTCCAGGGTCAATTGGATGTGGTAGAGAACAACTCCCCCTCGAGCGATTCGTTCTACACGGAATGGTCGGACGCCTATGACAAGCGCTCCTCTGCGCTGAAGGTTCTTGTCGAAAAATACGATCTGACTGTTTCGGATAAGTACAAGGATGATTTTGACGACATCGTTGCCAACGGCACCGCTGCCACTAAGAAAAACGAGCAGGACGAGGGCCTAGCCAATAACTTCAACAATGTCCCGTGGGATTGCGCTGATGACGGCTATGGCAGCTACACGTATTCAGCCGTCGTTGAAAATACTACGCAGTACACCTACTCGAACGTCACCATCACCCTTGGACTGTATGACGCCGATGGCGTAAGGCAGGGCGAGGCTTACACCGACGTCAACAGCTGGGCACCGGGCGAGAAGGTTCGCTTCGAAGCCTACGGCACCGTCAGCGCGCAGACCGTAAAGGTTGAGCCTACTTATTACGAGGCTGAATAGAATTTCAGCCAACTTAATTAAGGTCACCCTGTACCGCCCAAATGCGCACGCCCTCCATTTCTCATTTATAAGAATTTGAGGGCCGTTCGCATTTGGGCGGAACTTTTTTCAAGACCGATATTTTGCTTCCGCTTGTTACAGATTAAGACAACTGGAAAGCTGGCAGGCTCCCAGCCCGACGCTAATCGCCATAAATAGAAACGGACCCTGTCCCACAGGGGAACAGAGCCCGAAACTCTCATGGAGCCAGTGACAGGAATCGAACCCGCAACCCACTGATTACAAATCAGTTGCGCTACCGTTGCGCCACACTGGCACACTTGGCGCTTTCGCGCGAAGCCAATTAAGAATAAAGGAATTGCGGACAAGGCGCAACAGGCCCTTTGACCGACCACATCTCAAAACTATTCGTCAGAACGAATAGTTTTATCTGTTCGCCAGAACCAAAAACTATTCGTTTTGGCGATGCCAAGCCGCAACCCATTGATTTCAAACCAGTTGGTTGATCAATCGAGAAAGCAGCTCCCCATAGAAGGTTTACCTACCTCCCGCGAAGGGCCTTGAGCTTGGCCAATGCCTCGGGGCTCAGGCGACTGCCCAGAGTCATCTTGATCTGCGGAGCTTCCTCTGCCTCGCGGACGTCGTTATCGATCTGTTTGATCTCGTCCACCAGCATGCGGCTCGAGATGCGCGTAACGCCCTTGCCCATGACGACGGCTTGAATTGTGCCGTCGCTCGACACCACGGAGCACGCGCGGCCTTCCTCGCGCGCCTCGATGCAGAGCTTTTGTACCACGGTATCGGCCGATACGCCCGTCGGCGAAAACTCGATGCGCACGCCGCGAGCCGGCAGGTTGGGGCGCTCGCTAGAGATATTGCCAGCACCGTCAAACACGATTACGGCCTCGTAGCGGCCCTGGGCAAAGGCGGCGACGTCGTTGATAAGCGCGGTGCGCGCCATATCGTGAACGTCGCTGGAATACGGATCGTCGGAATGGTCGTACACGAGCTTTTCGTAGCGCGGCGTGCAGTGGATCACGTTGTAGCCGTCGACCACCAGCAGCTCGGGCTTATTGGAGTGAACCGTCGAGACCGGGTCGGCGATAGCCTGCGCAAACGCATTGCCGCCCACGCCATAGGTCGCGGCCGAGACAATCGGCTTGGCCGAGCCTTCGCCAAAGCGCTTGGCCTTAGACTTGGCGCGGTTCTTCTTGGACATGCGCTACTCCTCCCCCATGAGCTCGCCGGCGTTGCGACGTAGCCACTCAAAGCACAGTGCCGTCGTTGCCTGGGCAACGTTGAGGCTCTCGGTCATGCCACGCTGAGGAAGCTTGGTCAAAAAGTCGCATTTCTCGAGCACCAGGCGCGAGATGCCGTCGCCCTCGGAGCCCATGACAAGCGCCACGCGGCCCTCGAAGGGAGCATCCCAGCAACTGCCCTCGGCGTGCTCGGAGGCGCCGCCCACCCAAAAGCCAGCGGCCTTAAGATCGTCGAGCGCACGGGCAATGTTGGGGACCTGCGCGATAGGCAGATGCATGACGGCGCCGGCGGAGGTCTTGTAGCTACCAACGGTCACGCCGGCAGCGCGCTTGTTGGCGATGATGACGCCCGCGGCGCCTACAACCTCGGCGGAGCGCACGATGGCGCCAAAGTTACCGTCGTCGGTCACGTGGTCGAGCACCACGACAAGTGCCGGACCCTCGCCTGCACGGTCGAGGATATCGGCGACATCGGCATAAGGGAAGTTGCCCACCTCGAGTGCAATGCCCTGGTGAGCGCCGTGGCTCGACAGCGCATCGAGCTGCGCGCGCGGCACATACTTAATGCGGACACCCGCGGCGTTGAGGTCATCGACCAGACGAGACAGGGCGGCATCGCGCTCCCCGCCCTCGGCAATGAGCGCGCACTTGATGGGAAAACCGGTGCGCAGCGCCTCGACGGCAGCACGACGGCCTTCGATAAACTCGCCCTTGGAAGCCTGGACAGCGTCGCGGTTGCGATCGCGCTGCGGACGCGCAGCTTGGGTGCGATCGCGCTGGCCCTTGGAAGCGGCAGCGCGGTCATTTCGGCGAATCGGACGCGAGCCAGAAGCGGCCTGCTTGCCGCCACGAGGCGCACGCTTGCGATTGTCGGCCATAGGACGGCCTCCTAAATACAACTATCAAACGAAACAAATAGACCGACCGCCCGAGGTGCGGCAGATTGCCTTGAAAGAAGAGGGCATAGACCTTGAGGTCATGCCCGACGATTGAAAGGCAAGGTGCCGTGGCTCGGGCGGTCGGGTGCTTGGGAAACCCGCGGGGGTTAGAGGGATTTGATACGGGTGCCGGCGGCGGTATCTTCAATCGTCAGGCCCAGGTCCTTGAGTTGATCGCGGATGGCGTCTGCCAAGTCCCAGTTCTTGGCGGCACGGGCCTCGGCGCGAGCCTCGAGAATCTTGGCAGCGGCCTCGTCCACGTCGTCACCAGTGTAGGCGACCAAGCCGGCTGCAACGCCCAAAAGGCCCAGCGGCAGCTCGACCTTGGGCTCGGGAAGCTCAACGCCAAACGTATCGAGCAGCTCGACCAGCGTATCGGCGGCAGCAAGAGCCGCGGCCTTGTCGGCAGCGTCGCCCGCCTGCACCAGATACTGATTGCACTCGGTGACAAAACCAAAGACGGCGCCCATGGCACCGGCGGTGTTAAAGTCGTCGTCCATGCACTCCTTAAAGGTGGCACGGGTCTCGGCAGCCTTGGCGGCAAACGCCTCAGATGCTGCCTCATCGGCATCGGCCGTCGCATGGTTCGCGGCCCAGCGCAGGTTCTCGACCGTACCGGCGATACGCGTGAGCGAATTCTCGGCACCCTCCAGGCGCTCCCAGGAAAAGTCGAGCGGCGAGCGATAGCTCGTCTGCAGCATCAGCAGGCGCAGGGCGGCAGCGGAGTGCTGCTCGAGCACCTCGGCCAGCGTAAAGAAGTTACCAAGCGACTTGGACATCTTCTCGCCGTCGACCAGCAGCATGCCCGTGTGCATCCAGGTGTTGGAGAAGCCCTGGTGCCAGGCGCAGGCAGCCTGGGCGCACTCGTTCTCGTGATGCGGGAAGGCAAGGTCGGAGCCACCGCCGTGAATGTCGATCGGGGTACCCAGGTAGCGGTGCACCATGGCGGCGCACTCGGTGTGCCAACCGGGACGGCCCTCGCCCCAGGGGCTCGGCCAGCTGGGCTCGCCGGGCTTGGCGGCCTTCCACAGCGCAAAGTCGAGCGGGTCGTTCTTGTCCTCGTTCTCCTCGATGCGCGCACCCACCATAAGGTCGTCGATGTTGCGGCCCGAGACCTGACCGTAGTTGGGATCGCTGCGCACGGCAAAGTACACGTCGCCGTTATCGGCGGCGTAAGCGTGGCCCTGCTCGATGAGCGCCTTGATCATGGCAATCATGGGGCCGATCTCCTTGGTGGCGCGGGGGCGCACATCGGGATCGAGCACGTTGGCAGCGCGCATGACGCCAATAAACTTATCCGAGAACTCCGTCGCGACCTCGGCGGCCGTACGGCCCTGCTCGTTGGCGCGCTTGATGATCTTGTCGTCGACATCGGTGAGGTTCTGGGCGAACGTGACCTCGTAGCCGCTCGCGATGAGCCAGCGTCGAATCACATCGAAGCTGATGAACGTGCGGGCGTTGCCGATGTGGATGTTGTCGTAAACCGTGGGTCCGCACACGTACATACGGACCTTGCCGGGCTCGATGGGCTGGAACTCTTCCTTTTTATGGGTAGCGCTGTTGTAGATACGCATTCGTTACTCCTTAACGGTTTTCTGTAGCAGGCAGACGGCCCAGGCGCCAATTCCCTCGCCTTGACCTTCCCAACCGAGCTTTTCGGTCGTGGTGGCGGCGACGCCCACGTTTTCGACGTCAACGCCCAGGGCATGGGCCAAGTTGGCACGCATGGCATCGCGGTGCGGGGTGATCTTAGGCTGCTGACAGGCAATGGTGCAGTCGGCATCGACAAACTCAAAGCCCAGCTCGCGCGCATAGTCCATTACGCGGGCAAGCAACACCATCGAGTCGGCACCCTCGTAGGCGGGGTCGGTGTCGGGGAACAGCTTGCCAATGTCTCCCCCGCGGCAGGCGCCCAGAATAGCGTCGGCCAGCGCGTGCGCGAGCACATCGGCATCCGAGTGGCCCAGCAGGCCGCGCTCGTAGGGAATGTCGACCCCGCCGATGATACATCGACGCCCCTCCACCAAACGGTGGACGTCGTAGCCGTGGCCAATGCGCAGGTTACTGAACATGGGGAAGGTCCTCTCTCTCGGCCATCCGCCCGAGCAAAATCGCGGTTACGGGACGCAAGTCCTCGGGCACCGTCACCTTAAGGTTGTCGCGCGGGCTCTGGACGCAGCGGACGCGCCCACCCATGCGCTCGACCAGTGACGAATCGTCCGTACCGATAAAGCCCTCGGCAATCGCCGCGGCATGGGCGCGTTTCATGGCGTCGACACTAAAGATCTGCGGCGTCTGCGCGGCCCAATAGAGTTCGCGTGGCGGCGTCTCGACGATGTTGTCCCCATCGACGATCTTGAGCGTGTCGATCGCGGGCTGGCCACACACGACACCGTCGAGCGAGCGGTCACTCACGAGCACGTCGATAGCGTGATCGATGGCCTCGGTAGTAATGAGCGGACGAGCGCCGTCGTGAATGGCGACGTATTCAAAGCCTGCCGGCACCGCATGCACGCCGGCACGAGTGGAGTCCTGGCGGGTATCGCCGGCATCGGCGAAGCTGATGGGCGTGTTATACGAAAACGGGCTGATGGCCAGGCGGCGCATCTCGGCACGACGCTCGGCAGGGCAAACCACGACGATATGGCCGACCTTATCGCTACGGTCAAACGCGCGGATGGACCAGCTCATAAGCGGACGGCCCGCTACATTGACGAGCTGCTTGCCACCGGGATTACCAAAGCGCTGGCCGCTGCCACCGGCAACGACCACGGCGCATACGGGCGCCATTATGCGTTCCCCTGTTTGGTGCCCTTCATGCGGTACAGGGAGTCCGCAAGAATGGCAGGGTTGTTAACGCCAAAGTCGCCCAGGCGCTCCGGATCCTTGCTGATGTCGTCCATGAGCTCCTGCAGCGAGCCATACTCGTCGACGATCTTCTCGGCCACGCCGTCGCGCACGACGGACACGCGCGAAAGCGTGCGCAGGCCCAGCGGCGTCATGACGGAGTCCTCGTCCAGGTCGTCGTAACCCAGAACCGCCGCCACATGCTGCGGGTCGGACAAGTCCTTGGGCGTCATACGGCTAAGCTCGGCACGGATCTTCTCGGCGTTTGCCTCGGAGGAATCGCTTGCGTAGTCGCGAATCATCAAGTCGTACTCGGTATCCATGCTGGAGCCGGCGAGCTGCTCGAGCTGCATCTGCACGAGCTTGCCCTGGTTGCCCAGCTTGACAATGCAATCCTTAAGCTCGGTCTTTGCCTGCTGCATGATCTCGAAACTCGAGAAAATGCCGGTGATGTCGGCGAGCGTGACGTAGTCGTCCAGCTCGAGGGCCGTCAGACGCAGCAGGGAGCGGTCGAGCGACTGACGGGTGGTCTGAAGCGTAGCGACGAGCTGGTTGACCGAGCTCATGATGGTGGTGACGGGCTGAATCTCATAGCTCTTGCCGTGCACATACACGTTGACGACGGCACGACGGGCCGAGACCGAGATCACGATGGCGTCGGTGAGCACCGACATGCGAGCGGCAGTACGGTGACGCATGCCCGTCTCGCTCGTGGCGAGCGAGGGGTCGGGATTGAGGTGGAAATTGGCGCGCAGGATCTGGGTAAGGTCGCCGTCGATGACGATGGCGCCGTCCATCTTGGAAAGCTCGAACAGGCGGTTCGAGGTAAACGAAATGTTGAGCGGGAAGCCGTCGTTACCGGCAGCGAGCACGTTTTCGGTGTCGCCGACGCAGATAAGCGCGCCCAGGTGACCGGCGATGATCATGTCAAGGGCGGTGCGGATCGGCTGACCAGGTGCCGTCAGGCGGATGGCCTGTTCCATACGCTTTTGCAGCTCGTTCTTATCCAAGGCATCGCTCCCATCGTATACGCTCCATAAACGTCAATAAGTTTCTCACGGTTTGCCCCTGTGACGCCCGCAAATTCCGATGCTTACAGAATGAGCGAACACCGCTTAGGTAGCTCATTTGGGACGGGGCTCTTTTGGCTGCTCATGTGGTAGCATCGGGTCTCATATAAATGAGGGAGTGGTCGTGTAATCGGGTTCGCCCGGAGAGAGGGAGCCAGACTATGGGACTCGCAGAGCTCGTGTTGCTCGCCGTTGGCCTTTCGATGGACGCCTTTGCCGTTTCCATCTGCAAGGGTCTCGGCATGAAAAAGATCAACCTTAAAGTCGCCGTTGTGCTCGGCCTGTTCTTTGGCGGCTTTCAGGCCGGCATGCCCGTAATCGGTTGGGCACTCGGCAGCCAGTTCATGGGCATCATCGGTCCCATAGACCATTGGATCGCCTTTATCCTTTTGGCCTTTATCGGCGGCAAGATGCTGTGGGAAGCCTTTACCGAAGACGAGGATGAGGACGAAGGCGACGGCAAGGATGCCGAAAAGATCGACCTGGGCGAGTACCTAATCCTTGCCATCGCCACCTCGATTGACGCGCTCGCCGTGGGCATCTCGTTTGCCGCGCTCTCGGTCGATATCGTGCCCTCTGTATCACTTATCGGCGTCACAACGTTTATCTTTTCCGTCGCCGGCGTAGCGATCGGCCACACCTTTGGCGCGCGCTACGAAAAACCCGCCACCATTGTGGGTGGCGTCGTACTCGTCCTCATCGGGCTTAAGATCCTGCTTGAGCACCTTGGGATCCTCGCACTGTGACGAATAACGGCCGCCCGGCATTACGCCAGGCGGCCGTTTTCATAGCCAGCCGTTTTAGAGCGGCTTAACCAAGGCAACCTTTACGCGGCAAGGCGCTTGAGGACGTCGATGAGCAGCTCGTAGAAGCGCTCGGCAGAAGCGAGCTCCATGCTCTCGTCCGGGGTGTGGACATCGGAGAGCGTCGGGCCCACGGCGATGGCGTCCAGGCCGTGCAGGGCCTCGGCAAACAGGCCGCACTCAAGGCCGGCGTGAATGGACTCGATGCGCAGCTCGGAGCCAAAGAGCTCGCGATAGCTCTCGACAAAGACGTCGCGGACCGGCGAATGCTCGGCATAGCTCCAGCCGGGATACTCGAACTCAAACTTGGCGTCGAAGCCCAGGACATCGGCCAGCGTCTGCAGGCGGTCCTTGAACTCGTTCTGCAGCGAGGTGATCGAGGAACGCGGGGACAGCATGATCTTGACCTCGTCGTCAGAAGTGGCAACCACACCGATGTTGGAGGAAACCTCGACGGAACCGTCGGTAGCAACGTTGCGACGGATCACGCCGTTGGGGGCAAGACGCAGGGCGCGGATGAGGGCAAGCGCGGACTTCTCGTCCATGGCCTCGACCTCGGCGTCGTCGGCAATCTCGACAGTGCAGGTAAAGCCGGGGTCGAAGACCTCGAGCTCGGCAGTGACGTCGGCGATAATGCCCTTTGCGATCTGGGCCGCGGCCTCGGCGGCAGCGTGGTCGGCGTAGACCAGAACAGCCTTGCACTCACGGTTGATGGCGTTGTCCTTGGTGCCGCCGTTAAAGCTAACGATGGCGGGCTCGCCGGCAACCATCAGGCGGTCGATGATGCGGGCCATGATGAGGTTGCCGTTGCCGCGCTCCAGGTGGATATCGCTGCCGGAGTGACCGCCCAGCAGGCCGGAGATGTCGAACGTGAGGGTGCTACCGGTCTTGTGCTCGCGCGCGATCGGGCAAGTGTAGGTAACGACGACGCCGCCGGCGCAGCTGACGGTGGCAACGCCCTCTTCCTCGGAGTCAAGGTTGATCATGGTGCGGGCGCTAATCTGGGATTTGTCGAGCGTCTCGGCGCCGACCAGGCCAGTTTCCTCGTCGGTGGTGAATACGCACTCGAGGGCGGGGTGAACGATCGAATCGTCATCGAGAACAGTGAGCATCAGAGCGACGGCGATACCGTTGTCGGCGCCCAGCGTGGTGCCGTTAGCGGTGAGAACGCCGTCCTTGACGAGCAGGTCGATACCATCGGTCGTAAAGTCGTGCTCAACGGAGCCCAATTTGTCGCACACCATATCGATGTGGCCCTGAAGCATTACGGTCGGGGCATTCTCGGCACCGGCAGATGCGGGCTTGCGAATAATGACGTTGTAGACCTCGTCCTGGTACACATCGAGGCCGCGCTCCTTGGCAAACGCAACCAGGAAATCGCTGATGCCCTTCTCGTTGCCAGACCCACGGGGGATCGCGCTGACCTCCTCAAAGAAATGGAACAGCTGGGCGGGCTCATAGCCGGTGATCTTGTAGTCCATGGTGCCTCCTTGGCGCAACTGGTTAGACAATAAGACATGCGCCTTGTATATTCCCAGACTTCGTTTGCATAAACCAGTCGAAAACGCCGAGCGCTCTCGCATCATCGGCTAACGGCGGAGAAACGCCACTTTATTAAGATAAAGCAGGTAGACGGACCGCGCCGAAGGGACGTTGGACCCTTTAACCAACCTCAATGCTCGATCAACGCTTATGCATACACCGTTGGTATGTTTAATGAGATTTACTTTGAACGAGGGGCCTTTCCAACAGAAAAAAGGGCGCTCCTTTGGAACGCCCTCGTGGACACAAGGTTTTGTTACGCCCTACAGCGCGCCGGAACCGGCTTGCATCATGCCGCCGGGGCCCGAGCTTACGCCACTGCTCACAGGCGCGGCGTTTCCGGTGTGCGGCGCTTCCGGAGCGGTATCGCCCCCAAGCGCACCTGCCGGACGCGGCGCTGGGATCTCGCCCGTACCGTGGCTAAAGACGAACTTGCCGTCGGCCACGTCGCACAGGACGGTATCGCCGCTGCCCCACTCGCCGGCCAGCAGCTCCTCGGACAGCGGATCCTCGATGAGCTTTTGGATGGCGCGGCGCAGCGGACGTGCGCCGTTGGTGAGGTCGGTACCCTCGGCTACGATCTTGTCGTAGGCCGCATCGGTGAGTTTGATGTTCATGCCGTTGGCAATCAGGCGCTGGCGCAGGTCGTCCACCAGCAGGTGAGCGATCTTGGTCAGGTTCTCGCCCGAAAGCTTCTGAAACACCACGATGTCATCGATACGGTTGAGCAGCTCGGGGCGGAACAGGCGCTTGAGTTCGCCCATCGCACGGCCCTTAATCTCGCTCGAGGTAAGACCCTGCTCACCGGTGGTGCCAAAGCCAACGCTCGCATCCTGCGCAATCTCGCGGGCGCCCACGTTGGACGTCATGATGATCACGGTGTTGCGGAAATCGACCGTCTTGCCCTGGCTGTCGGTCAGGCGACCCTCCTCAAGCACCTGCAGCAAGATGTTGAAGATATCGGGGTGCGCCTTCTCGATCTCGTCGAACAGCACGACCGAGTACGGGTGACGGCGAACGGCCTTGGTGAGCTGACCGCCCTCGTCGTGGCCCACGTAGCCCGGGGGGCTACCGATAAGCTTGGAGACCTCGAACTCGCTGCCAAACTCCGACATGTCGAAGCTGATAAGCGCGTCCTTGCTGCCAAAGAGGTACTCGGCGAGCGTCTTGGCGAGCTCGGTCTTGCCTGTGCCGGTAGGACCCAAGAAGATGAAGCTGCCGCCGGGACGACGCGGGTCCTTGAGCGGCGAGCGGCTGCGGCGCACTGCCTTGGCCACGGCCTCGACAGCTTCATCCTGGCCGATAATGCGGGTCTTGAGCACGCTTTCGGTCTGCAACAGACGACGGCTTTCGCTCTCGGTGAGCGAAGACACCGGCACGCCCGAGGTCACGGACACGATGTCGGCAACCTGGGCGACATCGATGGTGAGCGGGCTGGCGTCGAGCTCGGCCGTCCAAGCTGCCTTGGCCTCGGCGAGCTCAATCTCGGCAGCCTTCTGCTGCTCGGTAATCTCGGCGGCCTTGTTCATGTCGTCGCCCTCGGTGGCCTCCTGCGCGGCAGCCTTGAGCTCCTCCACGCGATGCTCGGCCTCGCGCACCGGCTCAGGCGCACGGTTGGCGGCAATGCGGGCGCGGGCGCCGGCCTCGTCGATGAGGTCGATGGCCTTATCGGGCAGGAAGCGATCCTGGATGTAGCGGTTGGAGAGGTTCGCGGCAGCCTCGATGGCACCCTGCGTATAGCGCACGTGGTGGTGCTCCTCGTAGCGTGGCTTGAGCGCGGTCAGGATCTTGACCGTGTCCTCGACGCTTGGCTCCTCAACATCGATGGTCTGGAAGCGGCGCTCGAAGGCCGGGTCCTTGGTGAGGTACTTGCGGAACTCCTCGGCCGTGGTGGCACCGATGATCTGGAAAGCGCCGCGCGCGAGCACGGGCTTGAGCATGGAGCTTGCATCGATGGATCCCTCGGCAGAACCGGCACCGATGATGGTGTGCATCTCGTCGATAAACAGGATGACGTCGTCGGCTTCGGTTGCCTCCTGGATTACGTTCTTGAGACGCTCCTCAAACTCACCGCGATATTTGGCGCCCGCGACAAGACCCGGCAGGTCGAGCGTCCAGATGTTCTGGTTCATAAGGTTCTCGGGCACGTTGCCGGCAGCGATCTGCTGCGCTAGGCCCTCGACGATGGCCGTCTTGCCCACGCCGGGGTCACCCAAGATAAGCGGGTTGTTCTTGGTGCGGCGCGAAAGGATCTCCATCATGCGCTGGACTTCCTTTTCGCGACCGATCACCGGGTCGAGCTCGCCGTCGCGCGCCTTCTGCGTAAGGTTGGTGGCGAACTGCTTGAGCGTGTCGGTGCCGCTCCCCTTTTGCTGCGAGGCGTCCGAGCCGCTAAAGAACGGCAGGCCTGTACCGGGACGCCCGGCACCGGCACCGGCGAGCGGGCGCTTCTTGTCTTGATCCTTGGCGGTAAGCTTCTCGATGGCTTTTTTAATGGAAGCGGACGAAACACCCAGGCGCATGAGAATGTCCATGGCCATGCCGTTGCCCTCTTCGACGATACCGATGAGCAGGTGCTCGGTCGACACATAGGTCTGGTTGTTCTCGCGCGCCACGCGGAAGGAACGCTCCATCACGCTGATGACGAGCGGCGTAAAGGCGAGCTTAGCGGCCTCGGTCTCCTCGCTGGGCTCGGGAACGGTGGTCTGGACCTCCCTGAGCGTGTCCATGATGTCATCGTAGGAGATATCGAGTGAGCGCAGTGCCTCGGCGGCAATGCCCTCGTCCTCCTTGGCGAGCGCGAGCAGCAGATGCTCGGTACCCACCTTATTTGAGTGAAGATCGAGCGCCTCCTGCTTGGCCATGGACATGACCTTGCGCGCGCGATCGGTAAAACGGTCCAACATGCTAGTTCCTCTTAGACGAGCTAGTTTTTCAAACGCAAAGCGCCACTCGTGGCGGCGCTTTGGTCTCTTTACCCATATGGAGTATATGTTAACCGCTGTGGCCTTTTCCGCGTGCAGCCATACGACAACGTCTACAAAAAAGGAATCGCCGGGTGCGGCGGGCGCTCTAGGTTAGAGGCTCTTGCCTAGCAGGCGGGCTCGGCGTCCATACTCTCGGCAACGTCATCGACGACATCGGCAACGGGAGCGCCCGGCATACGTACGAGCTCCATATGCTGCTCTTCAAAGACGGTTCCCATGGGGAAGGCATGGCGAAAGATAAAGCGAGCAACCCCGGCGTGACCAGGAATTTAAAAGCGAAACCCTTGGCAAGGGGGCTGGCAACAAACCAGTCGCAGCACATGGCAAAAATGTAGGCAACGGGGAAGCCGAGCCACGCGGCGGCAATGACCTCGCCGTTGATGGCCCCATGCTGCAGGGCAACGTTGTAGATGCTCATCCAGAGCACCATGCAAAAGCACATGATAAAAGTAAACAGCAAGCTCTCTCGTTTATTGATAGGCATAAAGGGCAAAATCCTTTCTGTGTTACGCCGCGGTGCACAACAAAAACGGGCGGGCGAGATGGAGCTACTGGGACTTCATCTCGCCCGCCCGTGGTACGTGCGTCTGCGACTACTTATGTGGTGGAACTACCCTAACACGAACGGCGCGCGCTTCGTAAGCGTTGAGTTTATGAAGATGCAGGGCACCGATAATCCCCCGACCCCATAAGTTGCAGTGGAATACGAAGTGCCAACCAGAGCAACGCCGCAGGTAGAGGACGGACAGCGAGCGACGTCTAGCTTGACAGCCAAGGCAACGCCGATGTGTTGCCAACGGCAGCGAAAGCCCGCCAGAGCGAGCAGGGTGCCTTCAAGCAAAATGGCGCCGCAGGTTGAGCATAAGTCAGCGAGCGGGCTGCATTTGAGACAAGGTGACGTGAAACGAAAGGGCGCTGACCTTTCGGTCGCGCCCTTGAAGTTGAACGTCACATTGTACAGGTGCGGCCCGCGCAGCGTCGGCTGGTCCGCCGTTCGGTAGAACGGCGGAACCAATTAGTACATCTTTGCGCCGGCGGGAATGGAGGCGTCGAGCTGGATCAGGTTGAGGCGCTCCTCGCCCTCCTCCTCGTGGATGGCACTGATGAGCATGCCGCAGCTGGGGATGCCCATCATCTTGCGCGGTGGCAGGTTGGTGATGGCAAGCAGGGTCTTGCCGACCAGGTCCTCGGGCTCATAGTATTCGTGGATGCCGGAGAGGACGGTGCGGTCGGCACCGGTACCGTCGTCGAGCGTAAAGTTCAGCAGCTTCTTGGACTTCTTGACGGCCTCGCATGCCTTGACCTTCACAGCGCGGAAATCGCTCTTGGAGAAGGTATCGAAATCGACGAACTCCTCAAACAGCGGCTCAACGGCGATCTTGGAGTAATCGAGCGTGGGCTTGAGCGACTTAACGAACGGGCTCGCGGCGTTGCCGGCCTCTGCAGCCTTGGCGGCAGCGGCACCGGACTGGAAGCCCTTCTCGGGCTTCATGTGCGGGAACAGCAGGACATCGCGGATAGAAGCCTGGTTGGTGAGCAGCATGACCACGCGGTCGATACCGATGCCAATGCCGCCCGCGGGAGGCATACCGTACTCGAGGGCGCGCACGTAGTCCTCGTCATACTCCATGGCCTCATCGTCGCCGCCGGCCTTCTCGGCCATCTGGGCGGCAAAGCGCTCAGCCTGGTCAACCGGGTCGTTGAGCTCGGAGAATGCGTTGGCGTACTCGTGGCCGGCGATGACCAGCTCAAAGCGGTGGGTCAGACGCGGGTCGTCCTCAAAACGCTTGGCGAGCGGGCTGACCTCGATGGGGTAATCGCACACGAAGGTCGGGTTGACGATGGTGTCCTCGCCCAGCTCATCGTAAATCTCGGCGATGATCTTGCCGGCAGTCCACTCGGGCTTGATCTCCAGGCCCTTCTCGCGCGCGGCGGCAGCAAGCTCCTCGACAGGCGTGTCGATGGTGACCTTCTTGCCGAGCACGTCAGAGACAATATCAGTCATGGGGCGGCTTGCCCACTCACCGGAAAGATCGATGGTCTGGCCCTGGTACTCGATGACCTCGGGGTTGCCGATGGCCTTGTTGGCAGCCTTGATGACGCCCTGGGCGAGCGCCTTCATGCCCTCGAGATCGGAGAAGGCACGGTAGGCCTCCATCGTGGTGAACTCGGGGTTGTGGGTGAGGTCCATGCCCTCGTTACGGAAGATACGACCGATCTCGAAGACGCGCTCAAAGCCACCGACGATGCAGCGCTTGAGGTGCAGCTCGGTAGCAATGCGCAGGTAGCACTCCTGATCGAGAGCGTTAAAGTGCGTGATGAACGGCTTAGCCGTAGCGCCACCCTGAATGGTCTGCAGGATGGGGGTCTCGACCTCCATGTAGCCGTCGGACTCCATAAAGCGACGGAAGGTGGAGAGGATCTGCGAGCGCTTGCGGAAGGTCTCGCGGACATCGTCGTTGGCGATCAGGTCGACATAGCGCTGACGATAGCGGGTCTCCTTGTCGGAGAGACCGTGGAACTTCTCGGGCAGCGGGCGAACGGCCTTGGAGAGCAGGGTCGCGCTCTTAGGGGCGACGGAGAGCTGGCCGCGCTGAGTGCGCACAACCACACCGGTCACACCCAGGATATCGCCAAGGTCGAGGGCCTTGAGCGTATTCCAGGCTGCCTCGTCCATGTCGTTGATGCGGCAGAACAGCTGAATCTCGGCGGTTGCGTCGCGCACGACGATGAACATGATCTTGCCCTGACCACGCTTGGCGACCACGCGGCCGCCGATCTTCACGACGTCCTCGGTGTCTTCGCCATCGGCAAGATCGGCATACTTAGCCTCGATGTCGGCAACGTAGTCCTCGATCTCGGAGTGCTCGGGATAGGGGTTCTGGCCCGCCTCGAACAGGGCGGCGCGCTTGGCCAGGCGCGTGGCACGCTCGTCGTTGAGCGTCGATGCCTGCTCGGCGGCGTTTTGGTTCTCTGCCATAAGTTAGCTCCTCAAACTAAAACGCTCCCCAGGATTCGGTCCCAGGGAGCGAAAACATACCTTTACGCGGGACCGTGGTCTAGCGTGCGATCTTGGCGATGGTGTAGACGCGAGTCTTGCCGGAAGGCGTAACGACCTCGACGGAGTCGCCCTCGCCGTGGCCGATGATGGCGTGGCCGACCGGGGACTCGTTGGAGATCTTGTGCTCGAGCGAGTTGGTCTCGGTGGTACCGACGAGCGTGACTTCCATGACCTCACCGTTGGGATCAATCAGCGAAACGGTGGAACCGATGGAGACGGTCAGATCGCCCGTGGTGGCAGCAACCTGAGCGTTGGCGAGAATAGCCTGAATCTCGGCAATGCGAGCAGCATTCTGAGCCTGCTTGTCCTTGGCGGCATCGTACTCGGAGTTCTCCGAAAGGTCGCCAAACGCGCGGGCTTCCTTGATGTCCTCGACGATCTCCTTGGCGTAATCGCCCTCACGCCAAGCGAGCTCCTCGACGAGCTTCTGGCGGCCCTCAGCGGTCAGTACGATCTGGCTTGCGTCCATACGGATATCTCCCCAACTATGATGTAACAATCAACTGTCAACATAACGAAAAAGACCGGCTAGCCTGCGGGCAAGCCGGTCAGGTGCTCACCCCAAAGGGATGGGACTACTCTGCGTCCGCGTCGCCGTCCTCTGCCTTCTTTTTCTTGGCGGCGGCGAGCTGGGCCTCGAGCTCTGCGATCTTCTTGTCCTCCTCGGACTCCTCGACCACAACGTCCTCGGCCTGCTTGGTCTCGTCCTTATCGTCGCCCTCCATACCCTCGCGGATATTCTTGACGGTAGAGCCGAGGGACTTGCCGAGCTTCGGCAGGTTCTTGGGCCCGAAGATAATCAGGACAACGACGAGAATAATGATGAGCTCAGGAGCCCTCAGTCCAAACATGTAGACCTCCACAAAACAGCGAGACAAGCTCGAATGAGTATACCGCGGGTATCGCGGTATCACAACAATAGCTAAAAAAAGGGACCGCAAGAAGCGGTCCCTCCTCATGCTCTGGTCGGGTTGACTGGATTTGAACCAGCGACCCCTGCGTCCCGAACGCAGTGCTCTACCAAACTGAGCCACAACCCGTTAGCTCGACTATAGTAACAAAGTTTTTCGCCGCGTGCTAGAGAAATTTTTATTTCTTTGGCGCGTCGATTTGAACCGTGTTGGGAATAAGCTCAGTCGCGCAGGACCACCAGCCATTTTGCTGGGCAGCCCCGGCAAGCCTTTCGGCCGTGGCGGCGGTGTCGCAAATGGCAAACGAGCAGGCACCCGACCCGCACACGTCCACGGCAACGGTTCCCTCCTGTTCGCTCAGCCAGTCGAGAACCGCCTGGATCTGCGGCTCCATCAAAGCAGAAATGATGCCCAAGTTGTTATGGATGAGCGAATACGCCATCTTCGCATCACTCACTCTAAGAGCCGATGCAATGGCACCGGGCGCAGTCGCGGGCACCGGGGCCTCGTCAAAACGTCGATAGGCCTCAATTGTCGAAACGCTCGCCTCCCGCGGCTTGACCAGCACAACGGGCGTCACAGGAAGCGCGGGGTACTCAGTTGCCAGAACGTCTCCCCCACCCACGTAGAATGCGGGGCTCGTATGCAAAAAGAACGGCACGTCGGCGCCGATGCCACGCGCAATCTCATCCAGCGCAGGATCAGTGCGGTCGATGCCCCACAGCTCAGCCAGGGCAACGATAACCGCCGCGGCATCCGTCGAGGGGCCGCCCAGGCCGGCGCACAGCGGGATGCGCTTCTCAATCGTCACGCACACGTTTGCCTCGCGCCCGAAATGATCGGCCATGGCGACGGCGGCGCGGTAGGCAGTATTCTTTTGCATGGGAAAATCTGATGCCGGAACCGTCTGGACGGTCAACGCCTGCGCCGGCGTGACCGTCACGGTATCGGCTAGGCCGACAGCTGCCATCAGGGAATCGACTTTGTGGTAGCCGCGGGTATCGCGCTCGGTATGAACCCCCAGGTAGAGGTTAATCTTTGCCGGCGCAGTAAGGATGAGGGACCGATCGGTCACCGTTAATGCTCCTCGAGCTGGTTGCCGAGCGGAGTAAAGATGTGCTCGCCGCTCTCGGGGTCGAACAGTTCAACCTGACCGGTAAGGACGTCGATGTACTGGTAGGACTGACGCGACTTGCGGCCGCGGCGCTCGTCAACCTCGACGATAAAGACAGCCGGGTGGACGCTCTTGATGGTACCCATGCGCTCGACAACGCGGGTACGGCCCATGTTGGCCTTCACCTTGACGCGATCGCCCACCATATCGGTCAGCTTCTCGTGGATGTCGTCGACGTAATTGACTTCCATCTCTTCCATGAACAGGGCCTCCAGAAGGTGCAATTCAAAAAGGGGATAATACCCCTAAGATAGACAAAACTCTAATACTATAGCACCCTGTTACAACCCCACGCAAGTAGCTAATTAGGCTACTTACAGATTGTCGGTATCGAGGACAATGGTGAACGGGCCGTCGTTGACCAGGTCGACTTTCATGTCGGCGCCAAAGATGCCGTGCGCCACGTGGTCGACGTCCTGGGCGACGAGCGTCAGAAAGTACTCATAAAGCTCGTTGGCGACATCGGGCGCGCCAGCATCCGTAAACGACGGACGACGGCCGTGGCGGCAATCGGCAAACAGCGTAAACTGCGACACCACGAGCACCTCGCCGTCGACATCGGCAAGCGCCAAGTTAGTCTTGCCGTTCTCGTCCTCGTTGATACGCAGCCCGCGGAGCTTGCCCCATAGTTTATCGGCCTCGGCACGCGTATCGCCATGGCCCACACCCAGCAATACCAGATAGCCGCGCCCAATGCGGCCCACGCACTCGCCGTCGACCGTCACACCGGCGTTGAGCACGCGCTGCACCACCGCACGCACGGCCTACTCCTCGCCCGTGAGTTTGGCGGACAGGTGCTCGAGTGCATGGAAACGATGGCTGATGGCGTTCTTCTCGTCCGCTGTGAGCTCGGCCATAGTCTTGCCCGGCGTATCGACCGGCAGGAACAGCGGGTCGTAGCCAAAGCCGTGGTCGCCGCGGCCCTCGTGTGCGATAACGCCCTCGCAGGCGCCCTCGCCATAGGTGACCAGGCCGTCTTGGTCGATGAGCGCAACGACACTCATAAAGCGTGCGGTGCGATCCTCGTCTGCCACGCCTTCCAGATTAACGAGTAGTTTGGCATTGTTGGCGGCATCATCGCCGTGTACGCCCGCATAACGCGCGCTATACACACCCGGCTCGCCGTCCAGCGCGTCGACGACCAAGCCGGAATCGTCAGCGATGGCCATAAGGCCCGTCTCCTCGACCGCAGCCTGCGCCTTGATGATGGCGTTCTCCAAAAACGTCGTGCCGTTTTCCTCGGGGTCCTCAAAATCGCCCAGCTGGCCGAGCGCCACAAAGCGCACCTCGGGCATGACCTTGCCCAAAATGGCCTCGATCTCGGTGAGCTTATGGGCGTTACCCGTGGCCACAACAATGGTCGCCGCCGGGTCGAGGGTGTCGATGTCAATCTTCTCAAGTGCCATAGCTGGCCTCCTTGTCTCTTATAGCAATGCCGTGTAGAGGACGACGAGGGCCTCGGCCTCTCCCCTCTCAATCAACGGCAGTCTTATACTTCGGCGTTTTCGCAGATTAAACCTGCCAAAATCAACATCCCCTTTTGGCAGGTTAGGCGAGGGCTTGACGCTGAAGCTCGATGAGCTCGGCGATGCCCTTGTCGCCCAGATCGAGCAGGGCGTTGAGACGCTTGCGGTCGAAGGGCGCCTGCTCGCCGGTACCCTGGAGCTCGATCATCTCGCCGGAGTCGGTGGCGACGAGGTTCATGTCGACCTCGGCGTGGCTGTCCTCGGAATAATCCAAGTCGAGCAGGGTGTTGCCGTCGACGACGCCCATGGAAATAGCGGCAACCTGACCGGTAAGCGGAATGCGCTCGAGCTTGCCCGCCTCGACCCACATGGCAAGGGCGTCGTGCAGCGCCACCCAGGCGCCGGTGATGCTCGCCGTACGCGTGCCGCCATCGGCCTGGATCACATCGCAGTCAACGGTAACGGTGTACTCGCCGAGCGCCTTCATGTTGACGACGGTGCGCAGGCTGCGGCCGATCAAGCGCTCGATCTCCATGGAACGGCCCTTGCGGTTGGCATGTTCGCGCTTGCAGCGCTTGCCGGTCGACGCCGGCAGCATCGCATATTCCGCCGTTACCCAACCGGCCTTGGCGCCCTTGCGCCAGCCCGGAACGCCCTCCTCGATGGTGGCGGCGCACAGCACGCGCGTGTCGCCAAACTCTGCCAGGCACGAGCCGTGGGCGTGCTTCATGACGCCGCGGGTGAGCTTAACGGGACGCAGCTCGTTTGCGGCGCGGCCGTTGGCGCGGTTGACCTGCATATATTCCATGGAACTATCCTTTCGGCAAAAGAGTGGCGAAGACTCCGGCGACGTTGCGTGCCTAACCGAGTTCGTCGATATCGACATGCTCGATGCTTTTGAGCGGCTGGCCAAAGATAAAGCTGCCCGCCACCGCAAACTCGGCGATGTTGTCGGACGTGGTGGCAAAGCGATGCTGCGGCTCGGCGGTGTTGCCCGCCAGCTGCTCACGGCGCGTGAGGATATCGGTCAGCTCGCGGGTGGTCTCCTCGGCGGAGCTCACCACGCGCACTCCGGGCCCCAACGCATGACGGATGGGGCCCACCAGCAACGGAAAGTGCGTACAGCCGAGCACCACGGTATCGATGCCACGATCGTGCAGTGGCTCGACTGTGGCGTTGACCAGCGCGCGAACGGCTGGCGTATCAAAAATATCCTCGTTCTCGAGCCACTGCTCCTGCAGATGCGCGCCCGAGGCGAGCTCGTGCTCGACAACCTCGACAAAGCTCGAGGCAGGGCAGCCATACACGTCCACGCCGGCATCCAAGTCCTGGATGGCGCGCGTGTAGGCGCCCGAGCGGATGGTGAGGTTGGTGGCGAGCACGCCCACACGGCGCGTGCGGGTGCTGTTGATGGCGGCACGCGCGCCCGGCGCGATTACGCCAATCACGGGGACATCGAGCACCTGCTGAGCCAGGCGAAGCGCCGCTGCCGTCGCCGTATTGCAGGCGATGACCATGATCTTGACGTCGTGTCTCGAAAGCCAGCGCCCCGCCTGTAGCGCAAACGAGCGCACCTCGTCCTCGGTGCGGGTGCCGTAAGGGCAGCGCTTGGTATCGCCAAAGTAGTAGACGGACTCGTGCGGAAGCGCCGTCGCAATCGCGCGCGCAACCGTCAAGCCGCCCAGGCCCGAGTCGAACACGCCGATGGGGCGCGTATCACCGGCCAGATTCTCGATATCGGACATTACCTCACCAGATTCTCTCTCGAAAAGATATGGCCAAGCGTAACGGCACTGCGCTATGAACGGGCCGCGACGAGCAGCTCCGCCGTCGCCGCCCAGCCGTCAACGATCCTGCCGCGCGTGACAAAGGCGTTATCGCAGGACGCAAGAAACTCGGACGCGCCGGCGCTGGTCAGGCCGTTCTCGACCAGGCAGAACGTGCCCACGTGGTCGGCCATGTAGAAATCAGACTCGGAATCGCCGAGTGCCAGCGTCTCGTCGCGCTCGATGCCCAGACGCTCGCAGAAACGCGCGACCGCCACGCCCTTGTCGAGACCCGACGGATTGATGTTAAAGGCACGACCGTCCTCGACGCGATCGAGCTCGAGGGTCGTCGGCTTGGACAGATGAGTCAAGTGGCCGTTGCAGGCCCAGACCAGACCGCAGCCGGCCTCGTCGAGGATGGCCTGCGCCTCGTCATCGGGAATATCGCCGCGCATGCCGACGGTGACCTCGCGGTACTTATAGCCAGTCGACATGTCGTTGTGGTACTCGATCTTGTGCGGCCAGCGAGCGAGAATCTTCTCGCACACGCCGGTCTGCTCAATCACCTGGTGCGGCGTGAGGCCGCAGGCGGGGTCGTAAGGCATGTCGCCGGTCAGATACTCCCAGTCGTTGGCCTTGAGGTCGTACATGACCAGGCCACCCATCTCGCCAATGTAGGAGTTGAGGCCGAGCACGCGGGCATCTTCGTGGATCATGGTGCGGTTGCGACCCGAGGTGGGAATTACCTGGATGCCAGCGCGGGAAAGCGCCACGACGGCCTCGACGAGCTTGGTCGAGGGATTGCCGTCGTTGTCGCGCAGCACGCACGAGCCGGGCGCGAGCATCGTGGCGTCCAGATCGGTAAAGACGTACTTGACCTTGGCAAGGCGCTCGCGCATCTCGCCCGAAAGCTCGGCAACGGTCGGCAGGGTGTTGTGGGACATGGTCACTCCGTTTACGTAGAAGGGTTTGGACTTGGACGGCATGTTTTGATTGAGGGAACACGCTTATGGCGACAGCGCACTCAGGGCGCCGCCGCCATCATGGTTCATTAGTCAAACTGGGTAACATCGATCAGGCGATTGGCCAACGAAAGGTCGCTCTCGATGGGCACGAACTCGTCGCCCACGTGCATGAGCTCCTCGTCACCCTTTGCCAGCAGCAAGACAATGGTGGGAGCATCGGGGTTGACGTACTCCTCGCGCGCCGCCTTGAACGCCGCATGCACAGCGGCTTCGCGATCGAGGATGATCTTGTTCGGCGTATCGTCGGGAACATGTTCGGCAAGCTCGCGACAGACCTTCATCGGGTCCTCGTGAGCCGGGTCCTCGTTGGCAAAGATCATCAGGTCGGAATATGGTGCGGCCTCGCGCGGAAGCTGCTCGCGGCGCTCCTGCGCCTTGCCGCCGGCAGCGCCAAACACCGCAATGACTGGACTAGCGGGAAACGCGCGCTTGACCGACGAGAAAAGCGAACGGAACGAAAGCTGGTTATGCGCATAGTCAACGACACAGATCACGCGGCCGTCCTTCGACTCCACGACCTCCATACGGCCCGGCACACGCAGTTTGGAGAGGCCCTTCTTGATGGCCTCGATACCGATACCGATCTCGCGCGCGGCGGCGATAGCGACCAGCGCGTTCTCCACGTTAAAGTCTCCCGCGATACCCAGCAGGATCTTCTCCCCCGCCTCGGACTCGTCGGCACACAGGCCATGCAAGTTGAACTCGATGCTAAAGCCGACCATGCGCACGTCGCTCGCCCACAGGCTTGCCTCGGGATGCTCGACACCAACGGTCACCAAGCGCTCGGCCGTCGACGCTGCCTCCAGCACACGGTCGACCTCTTCGGTGCCCAGATTCACCACGGCGGTCTTTGCCTGGTCAAAGATCCTGAGTTTGCTCTCAAAATAATCCTCAAACGTGGGGTGTTCAATCAGTGAGATGTGGTCGCGGCCGATGTTGAGGAAGCACGCCACGTCAAACGGCAGATTCTCGACGCGTTGATACTTGAGCGCCTGGCTCGAGACCTCCATGACCATGGACTGGCGACCGGACGTGCGGCAGTTGGCGATATGGCGCCAAACCTCGGGGGCCTCGGGCGTGGTGTTGGTGCTCTCGTAGCACTCGATACCATCGTCGGTACTCACCGAGCCGATCATGCCGCAGGACTCGCCCGCCGCCTTGATGATGGACTGGAGCATAAAAGCGGCCGTGGTCTTTCCCTTGGTGCCGGTGATGCCCACGATCTTGACGTCGTGGTCAGGACGGTCGTAGACCTCCGGCGGCAACAGGGCCATGGCTGTGCGAACACTATCAACAACCAGCATCGCAGCACCGCTCTCCTGCGCCAGCGGCTCCAGAGACTCGACCAGCGACTCCTCGCACACAAATGCGACGGCGCCCGCATCGAGCGCCATGCTCAAAAACGCGGGCTTAAAGGCAGCACCTTTGCAAAAGAATACGTCACCTGCCGAGACCACGCGCGAATCAAACGAGCAGCCGGTCACGGCACGCTCGTCAACCTGCTCTGATGCGCGCAGCTCGCCGCACACGTCGAGAAGCTTGGCAAGCGTATCGACCGTGGTCACGGTCGCGGAATCCGAATGGTGCATCTTTCACCTTTCTCAGCCATTTGGCAGGGACGGTTTTTATAGTAACTGAAACGCACCCATGCAAAAACGGCTCCCGGAGGAGCCGTTACGCGCAGGCGTTCGTAAGCCGAGGCTAGGCAGCCTGAACAGAAGGCTGGCCCTCGTCGATAAAGAAGCGCTTGTACCACACTAGGAACACGAGCGGCGTATAGATCTTGCGCTGGAAATCGCCCTTGCCCGCAAAGTGCAGATCGAGCAGGTGCATGAGCTCGTCGGTATTGAAGAACTCGCTTGCCCACGGCGCGGTGAAGTACTCCTTGACATAGTCGTACCACTTTTGCTCGCGCAGCCAGTAGACAATCGGCACCGGGAAGCCCACCTTGGGACGGGTGGCCCACTCATCGGGCAGCGACTTGTTGGCAGCGTGGCGGAGTACCTGTTTGTTGCCGTTCTCGTTGATGCGGTAGCGGTCGGGAATGTGCTCGGCGAACTCCATGACTTTGCGGTCCAGGAAGGGCACGCGCAGCTCCAGTGAGTGTGCCATGCACATCTTGTCGGCCTTGAGCAGAATGTCGCCCGGGAGCCACATGTTCATGTCCAGGTACTGCTTCTTGACCAGCTCGGGCTGACCCTTCACGCGCGCATAGATGGGAGCGGCAAGCTCGAAGGCGCCATCGCCGGTGTTGTACTCGGGCTTGAGCACGCCGTCGACCTCGCGCTCCGGCCATACCAGAGCCTGTCCCAGGAACGACTTCTCAGGGATCTCGGCACCCTTGACCAGGAAGTTATGTCCCTTGAAGTACGGCATATGCAGCGCCAGGTTACCGAGCGCGCGACGGATGGGCAGCGGCACCATCTTTTTGTACTTGCGGACCGGGACCGTGTCCTCGTAGTAGGCGTAGCCGCCAAAGAGTTCGTCGGCGCCTTCGCCCGAAAGCACTACGGTGACGTCCTTGCGGGCCATCTCGGCCAAGAACCACAGCGGCACAGAAGACAGGTTGGACTGCGGCTCGTCCATGTGATACTGGATATCCTCGAGCGCACCGAAGAACTCGTCGGCGGTAATCATCTTGCGGACGTTCTCGACGCCGAGCTTATCGGAAAGCTCCTTGGCGTAGTTGGTCTCGTTGAAGTTCTTGTAGTCAAAGCCCACCGAGAAGGTCTTGTCGGGCATGAGGCAAGCAGCAATATAGCTGGAGTCGACGCCGCCGGAGAGGAACGACGCGACCTTGACGTCGGCGATGCGATGGGCCTCGACACTCTCGTGCACGACCTCGTCCAGCTCATCGACATACTCTTCGAACGGCTTCTCGACGGCAGAGTAATCGCAATCCCAGTAGCGCTCGATGTTCATCTTGCCGGTCGGGATATCGACGGTAAAGTAGTGCGCCGGCGGCAGCTTGTAGACACCCTCGAAGAAGGTCTCCTCGGTTGCCGAATACTGCAGCGTCATGTACGGACGCAGAGCCTTTTTGTTGACCGCCTTGTGGAAGTGCGGGTAGTCCAGGAAGCTCTTGATCTCGGAACCAAAGAGCACGCCCGGAGCGCCGTCGCCCGCATCGGCCATGGGATAGTAGTAAAGCGGCTTGATGCCAAAGATGTCGCGGGCGCCAAAAAGCTTGTTCTTCTTTTTGTCCCAGATGACGAAGGCGTACATACCGCGCAGGCGATCGAGGACGGCCTCGCCCCACTCCTCGTAGCCGTGCAGGAGGCTCTCGGTGTCGGCGCCGCAGTGGAACTTGTAGCCCTTGGCCTCGAGCTCGGAACGGAGTTCTTGGAAGTTGTAGATCTCGCCGTTGAAGACAATGACGACGCTACCGTCCTCGTTGGCCATGGGTTGGGCGCCAGCCTCGGTCAGGTCAAGGATCGACAAGCGGCGGAAGCCGAGGGCAACGCGGCCGTCGATAAACTGACCGCCCATGTCGGGACCGCGATGGACGATGCGGTCCATCATCTTGGTGAGCACCTCGGATTGGTTATCCGTCCCACCGACAAAACCGACAAAACCGCACATATACTATCCCCTCTGCTGTTGCTGGGCATCAAATCGAATCAGTAGCTTTTAAGTATACCCGAGGGCGTAAAGAGGGGCGGAATGTTCAGGCAATCTCAACTGAATCAGCTCCGCTGTGACACGCGCCGGTTACCTTTAATGGATATGAGGTGAATGGGGCGATTGTTTTGCTATACTCTCTCCGCACGGGCGATTGGCGCAACGGTTAGCGCAGGTGCTTTACACGCACAAGGCTGGGGGTTCGAATCCCTCATCGCCCACCACTTGATTGAAAAGGCTCCCAGCGATGGGGGCCTTTCCCTTTTGGGCCCAGTGCAGAGGGATTCGAACCCGCAAGGGTGCGGAGCTGAGGAAACGCGAAGCGTTTTCCAGCGCAGCACGCGAGGAGCGGAGCGACGAAGCGGAAGCGGGCGGCGCCAGCCGCACGCGGACATCCCTCATCGCCCACCATTGAATTGTTAGGCCTCCGGTGTTGGAGGCCTTTCTTTTTTGTGCCCGGCGCATGGGATTCGAACCCTAAGGACCCCTTATTTCAAGGTCCGTGGTCAAAAAATGGCAAAAATGAGTACTGCTACTTTGCTTGCAACATATAAACAGATAGTGTTTGCTTAGGTTACGCAACATATGTCCATTATAAGGACTAACAGTCAGATCAAAATCGTGTATTCATCGCCATTTCGACTTGCCATCTGGCCTTATTAGTCCAAAATTGCTGCTACCAAATCGGTAACAGTACTCATATTTGATGTTTTTTGACCAGCAGGTCTCCCTGCCTTAGCAAATCTAAGGCAAAACGGGCTCCAGACCGCTGAATCATGCCGCATGGGGCACGTCCGCAGTCCGGAATCCGGTCCAAATTGAGTTATTGCGCCGCGTTAGCCCAAGACACCCGACAGAATCTCGATTAGGCTGTCCACATCGGCTTCCTCGCACACGAGCGGCGGCAGGAAGCGCAGTGTATGTGCACCTGTAGCGTTAATCACGGTACCAGCCACCAATGCGCGAGCCACAACGTCGTGCGCATCACCCGCAGCATCGTCCAAATCGCAGCCGAGCATTAGGCCGCGACCACGCACCTCGGTAACATGCGGCAGCTTGGCGAGCCTTGCCTCCATATAGGTACCCACCTTGGCGGCATGGTCTGCGTAGTCACCGCGCACAAGCGCGGAGAGCGTCGCGGCACACGCCGCGATGGCCAAGCAGCTGCCGCCGAAGGTCGAACCATGGTCGCCGGGCTTAAAGATGTCAGCGATTTCTTTCTTTGCCACCACGGCACCCATGGGCACGCCGTCAGCGATGCCCTTGGCAAGACTCATGATATCGGGCTCCACACCATAAGTCTGAAACGCGAACGGCTTGCCGGAGCGGAAAATACCACACTGGACCTCGTCGGCGATAAGCACGGCACCCACCTCGTGTGCCAAGTCGCGCGCCGCAGCCATAAACTCCTCGGTCATGGGATGCACACCGCTTTCGCCCTGGATCGGCTCGAGCATCACAGCGCAAATCTCGCTTCCCAACTGCTTAAAGATTGCGTGCAGTTCATCTACATCGTTGGGTGTGCATGCCACAAAGCCACCCGGCAGCGGGCGGAAACTGTCCTGCAGCCAATCCTGCATGGTCGCCGCAATGGTCTCGAGCGTACGACCATGAAATCCGCCGCGCATACACACGATGGTGTTGCCACCGTTGCCAGCACGTTTGGCATACAGACGCGCGAGCTTCATAGAGCCCTCGTTGGCCTCGGCACCGGAATTGGCAAAGAACGTCTCCCACACCTGCTCGCCCGCAGCCGGAGCGCCAAGCGCCGCCGCCGTGGTCTCGTCGCCAGCGGCAATCGCGTCGGCAAGCACGCGCGCACCGTCCGCATCGTCGTTGGCGAGCTTGGACAGCAACGCCGCGACCTGGCCGCGCTGCTCAATGTAGAAGTAGTTGGAGACATGCAGGAGCTTTTTGGCCTGGGCCTCGAGCGCCGAGAGCACCGCCGGGTTGCCGTGGCCTAGGCTGCATACGCCAATACCTGCAAGAAAATCGAGATATTCGCGACCATCGTCGCCGGTGAGCTTCATGCCGTGGCCCTCGACAAACTCGACCGGCGAGCGGCCAAAGGTTTGCATAACGTAGTGGGATTCGAGCGATTGTTGAGCTGCAAGTGACATGAGATGCCTTTCGTTAAGCGCCAGGTGGCGCGGACTGTGGGTGTAACGGTGTGACGATTTCTAACCAGCTAGACCGTCTGGAGCTTCTCGACCTCGTCGAGGTTCTCGGTCAGGCGCGCCGCAAAGGTCGAAAGCGGGTGCGGGTGCGTATCAAATTCGTAGGCCGTCTCGGTAGAGTGGATCACGGTGCCGACGCCGGCATCGGTCAGCAGCTCCAGGAGCAGCGAATGCGGCGTGGTACCGTTAATGATGTGAGCGCGAAATACGCCGCCGACAAGCGCATCGACGGCCGCGCGCAGTTTGGGAATCATGCCCTTATCGACCTCGCCACCGTAGAGCATCTCATTAACCTCGTCGAGCGTTAGGTTGGAGATGAGCGAGTCTTTATCGCTAAAGTCCTTGTACAGGCCGTCGACGTCGGTCAAAAAGATCGCCTTGTGCGCGTGGAGCGCCGCCGCAACGGCACCGGCGGCGGTGTCGGCGTTGATATTGAAGAAGCCACCGTCCTCCCCCGCCGCGACGGTAGCGATGACGGGAATATACTCGCTATCGAGCAAGTTCTCGATGTAGTCGGTGTTGACATGCGTCACTTTGCCCACGCGTCCGAGCTCGGGGTCGAGCGGCTCGGCGATGAGCGTGCCGGCGTCGCTGCCCGATACGCCCACGGCCAAGTTACCGTGGTGGTTGATTGCCGCCACCAGCTCTTGGTTAACCTTGCCGCCCAGCACCTCGCGCACGATATCCATGGTCGCCGGCGTGGTCACGCGCTGGCCGTTCTTAAACTCGACGGGCATATCGTAATGGCTCAGCGCCTCGTTGATGGCTTTACCACCGCCATGCACGATGACGGGGCGCATGCCGATAATCTTGAGCAAAACGATGTCGCTCATCACGTCGCGACGCAGTTGCTCGTCTACCATGGCGGCCCCGCCATACTTGATAACGACCGTCTTGCCGGTCAGGTTTTTAATCCACGGCAGCGCTTCGAACAGCAGCTGCGCAGTTGCTTCGTTGGATTCGCTCGAACGACAATCGCGTGCGAATTTCATAATCTGCCTCGTCTTTCGTATCGTTATCGCGCTGTGCTCCGCTGCCCGCAATCGCGACGAGATGCGCAGCGTGCCTGGAATCTAGGAGCGGTAGTCACCATTGATTGAGATGTACTCGTGCGTGAGGTCACAGGTCCACACGGTCGTTGCCGCGTCGCCTGCGCCCAGGTCGGCCGAAATCACGATCTCGGGCGCCTCAAAACGTCGCAGGGCCTCGTCCTCGTCAAAAGGAACAGTCAGGCCCTCGCGGCAGACGGGCATGCCCATCATGTCGATGGAAACGTCTTCCTGATTAAACTTTACGCCGCACTTGCCGAGCGCCATGGCAACGCGACCCCAATTGCAGTCGTGACCAGCGATGCAGGTCTTGACGAGCGGCGAGTTGGCGACGGCACGGGCGGCGATATCGGCTTCCTCGTCGTTGGCGGCGCCGGTGACGTTAACCGTCACGAGCTTTGACGCACCCTCGCCATCGGCCGCGATGTTACGCGCCAGGCTCTCGCACACCTCGTGCACGGCAAAGGCCAGCTCGTCAAAGGCGTCAGTGCCCTCGACGATGGCCTCGGCATCCGCGGCGGCAGCGCCAGAAGCCAGCATGATACAGGTGTCGTTGGTCGAGGTATCGGAATCGACCGTCACTTTATTAAAGGTCTGTTTAACGGTCGAGAGCAGTAGGGTGTGGAGCGCCGCCGACTCGACGGGGGCATCGGTAGTAATGACCGCGATCATGGTGGCCATATTGGGCATGATCATGCCCGATCCCTTGCACATGCCGCCCACCGTATAAGCGTTGCCCACATGGCCCACAGCCTCACTGCGGTAGCGAACGGCATACTCCTTGGAATGCGTATCGGTCGTCATGATGGCACGGGCTGCATCGGCGCCGCCATGGGCAGAGAGTGCCTCGTAGGCGGACGGAATTGCCGTCTCAAACGTGTCGATCGGCAGAATCTGTCCGATCACGCCCGTGGAGGCAACTAAAATCTGTTGGGGTTCACAGCCAATGACCTGCGAGGCGATATTGCACGTCTCGCGCGCACAGGCAAGGCCGGTCTCGCCCGTGGCGGCGTTCGCATTGCCGGAGTTGATTGAAACACCGGCGATGATGCCATAGCCCTTGTCCGTACCGCCCAGGTTGGCACGGCTCACCTGCACGGGCGCCGCACAAAAGCGGTTAGTCGTAAACACGCCGGCCCCGGGACAGGGTTTATCGGGCACAACGAGCGCGTAATCCAGGCGCTCGGGATTCTTGCGGAATCCGGCATGGATGCCCGCCGCCTTAAAGCCGGCTGCCGCCGTTACGCCGCCCTCTACGGCACGAATCTTGATATCGAACTGCTCAGCATTCATCGTCTTTACGACTCCTTATGTCAAACAAAAAATGGGCATCGGTTGGTGCGCCATGCCAGCCACAATCATGAGACCAGCTTAAAAGTGGCGCCAAACTCGATACCCGACTACCAAATCGTTAATAATCGAATGTGCTACACCGGGCACGCCACTGTGGGCAAGCCTCGTCGCTCGTCAAAACCAAAGACGATGTTGGCGCACTGGACCGCCTGGCCCGCAGCGCCCTTGCACAAATTGTCGATGGCGCCCGTCGCCACCAGCACGCCCGCACGCTTGTTGAGCGCAAGGCCGATCTGGGCGGCATTGGTACCGACAACCGAAGCCGTCTTGGGCTGCTGGCCGGCATCGAGCACGCGCACAAAGGTACGACCGGCGTAGAACTTCTTGTAATGGTCGACGGCATCCTCAAGAGTCAGCGCTTCGAGAGCCTGCGTTGCGAGCGGCAGCGTCACCGTAGAGAGCAGGCCGCGCTTGAGCGGTGCCAGGTGCGGAGTAAAGACGACGCGATCGGTAAGGCCCAGAATTTGCTCGATTTCTGGCGTATGGCGATGTTTTCCTACGCCATAGGCCTCCAGATTCTCGTCCGCGCTGCAAAAATGGGTGCGGGTGTTGCACGACTTACCGGCACCCGTCACGCCACTGATGGCGTCGACGACTACGGGGCCGCTCTGGGCCACCCAGCCCGCACGCACGGCAGGCGCGGCAGCAAGACTCGTTGCGGTGGGATAGCAGCCGGCGCAGGCGACCAGCACGGGTCTGCCAGCGGCATGGCTGGAAGCAGCGGTCTCTAAGTCCTGGCAGAACAACTCGGGCAGACCGAAGGCACGTGTTTTAAGCAACTCGGGGCTCGTGTGCTCGGCGGCATACCATGTCTCAAAGACAGACGCGTCGCTCAGACGGTAATCGGCCGAAAGATCAAAGCAAGAGACACCCGATGCAAGCAGAGCGGGCACCTGTGCCATGGCAGCCGTGTGCGGCACGGCGAGAAAAACCGCATCGCAGCTCTTGAGTTCAGGGGCGTCATGCGTGGTGAAAACCAAATCGCTCACGCCAGCAAAGCTCGGATACACCGCGGACAGCAGCTGGCCGGCATCGGCGTTGGACGTAATGGCAACAAGTTCAAACTCGGGATGGCCGAGCACGAGGCGAATAAGCTCGGCGCCGGCATATCCAGCCGCGCCGACGATTCCAACCTTTAAAGACATATCGGACTCCTTGTCTGCGGTCTTATGCGTCATTGCGCATTCCGCAGCTGTCGTTATGAGGTAGGTTGAAACTTTAGCACCCGAGAATGCATATTTACGCAAATAATTTGTGTCTTCATGCATTGAAACATACCCGACACATTCGCTTGAAGGAATTGACAAAAAAATAAGCGAGCTCTGCATTAGCCGCAGCGCATCATACTGCTGGCCAATGCGGAGCCCACCTTATACGGAATACCAAACTTAAGGGTCGCCCAGAGCAGCCTAGAGCTCGACCGGAACCCATTCGTCGTGATTGCAGATAAAAGCCTCGGGGTCCTCGACGCTAAAGAAGACGAGCGTGGGGTCGTTAGGCCCCTCATAGTGCTCGCTCAAGCGCTCAAGATGCTTCCACCCGGCCTCGCGCATTTCATCCGAAGCCCGGTCGTCCAGACCCGCACGCCCGCGCAGGATCAACCAACCATGGCCCGGCCACCAACTCGTGGCCTCAAAGCGCTGGTTTTGCAGCAGCTCTTGCCACACATCTTTGGTGCGCGCCGTTACAAACCACAGCTTGCCGTCCTGAATCTGCGCAAACGAGAACGGACGCACATGCGGCTGCCCATCCACGCTCGTCGCTAGGTACCACGCCGGCACCGACGTCAGATACTCCAGCACCGTATTCAATCCGTCCACGTTTCCTCCTGTCATCTGACCAGTCTTTTTGGAATGGGCAGCTAATTTGGGAAATTAAAGCTCGAGGAGCTCTTCGCTGCCGTCGATATCGCAGAACCGCGCGGCGATGTTGCGGACCGAGAAGAACGCAAGGCGGCCATCGTTGGCACTATCGTGTTGCTCGCCAATGCCCACCATATGCTTAAAGCCCGTCTGGCGCACCTTGTCACTCACGAATGCATCGTCCTCGAGTGCGGCCTCGCCAGTTAACACGATCCAGCACTCCCCCGGCTTCCAGCCCGATACCTCAAACTTGGGATTCTTGCTCAACTCCGCCCACACGTCCTTGTCGCGCGACGTGCAAAACCACAGCTTGTCGTTATCGACCATGGCAAACGAAAACGGCCTCACGCGGGGCTGATGCCCGTCGTTTGCATCGGTCGTGGCAAGATACCACGCCGGAATGCGCCGGAGATACGAGCAGACGCGCTCGAGCTGAGCCATGCGATCGATGTCGGTCATAGAGACCCCTTTCTTGCGCTCGAATCGAGCTTAGACGAGTTGGAGATTGATAACGACAACGCATGCCACCAGCAGCGCCATCGCCACCGCGGCCAGTGCATCCCCGCGGCCAAACGTAAGCGCATGCAGACGCGTGCGTCCCCGCTCGCCGTGATAGCAGCGCGCATCCATGGCGGCCGAAAGCGTCTCGGCATGACGGAACACGCCAGCAAACAGCGGAATCGCCACACTGCCGAGCATGCGCACGCCACCGAGCGGACCGCCCGTCACGCGCGCGCCACGGCTTGCCTGTGCATCGGCCGTCTGTTTCATCTCGGTGGCAAATTGTGGCATAAACCGCAGTGCGATACCCATAATCATGCCGAGCTCGTGCGCCGGAAGCCCCACACGCGCGAATGGTGCGAGCAGGCGCTCAAAACCCGCGGTGAGGTCGAGCGTCGGCGTGGTGAGCGTAATGGCGCTCATGCCGGCCATCATCATCGTCAGGCGACACGCCATAAACGTCGCAGAACGCAGCGAGCCCTCGCTCACCTGCAAAAAGCCAAACTGCCACAGGATGCGGCCACTCTGATCGGAAAACAGGTTGAGCACCGCGACCACCACGACAATCGCCAGCAGTGGTGCCATCGACGATAGGACCCGACGCAACGGAACCCGGGCCGCGACATAGACCAGCACGACAAAAATTGCGATCGGAACCAGCCCGCGGAAGCTGCCGACGGTGAGCGCAGTGATCAGAAATGCGAAACCTAGGAGCAACTTAGTGCGCGGATCCAGGCGATGCACTGCGCTTTCCCCCGGATAGTAGCTGCCAAATGAGAATGCCTCCATTAGCAGCCCTCCTCTTGCGTGGCCATCTTGGAACCAGCCTGACGCGACGCCCTCAAAGGTCCGTCCGCGCAGCCTAGCAGCATGCCGGCCAACTCGTCGGCCAGCGACTCAACCGTATAAAGCTTGTCGCAGCGGAGCGGCACACCGGCTTGCACGAGCGACAATGCCATGCGCTGCGCAGCGGGAACGCCCAAACCGATCGATTCGAGCTCGTTCGCGTGCGCAAAAACCTGTGCGGGCGTTCCATCGGCAAACACCGCGCCCTCGTTCATCACAACGATACGGTCACAACAATTTGCCAGGTCATCCATGCTGTGCGAAACCATGACAACGGTCAGGCCCTCACGATGGAGCCGATCGATGAGCTCCAGGAAATCCCTGCGCGCAGCCGGATCGAGCCCCGCCATGGGCTCGTCGAGCACCAGGACCTCGGGCTCCATGGCGAGCACGCCGGCAAACGCCACGCGGCGCTGCTGACCGCCCGAAAGTTCAAAGGGGCTCTTGTCGCCTATCGCAGCAAGGTCGAGGCCCACGCGCGCAAGCGATGTTGCGACACGGCGAACAACCTCGTCTTGCGGCAGGCCAAGGTTGCGCGGGCCAAACGCCACGTCCTGCGCCACGGTCTCGGCAAATAGCTGGCGCTCGGGATACTGAAACACCACGCCGACCTTGGCCTTAACCGCGGCGGCGCCTTTCTTGCTTGATAGGTCGAGCCCCAGTGCGCAAACGCTCCCCTCCTGTGGACGAATCAGCCCGTTGAGATGCTGAACCAGCGTTGATTTACCCGAGCCGGTATGACCCGCCAGGCCCAGAAACTCGCCGCGACGCACCGTCAGCGAAACATCACGTAGCGCCCAGGGGCTGTTTGGATCGTTGCCCCAAAGAGCCTGTTTGCCCGATGCGCCCACAGTGGTCGAGCGCTTGCGCCATCGGCGGCGCTCGCGGGCGCTCAGCGACCAACTATGCGAGAGGTGCGAAATCTCGATGACGGGCTCCGACGCGACCATCCCGTCGGCTGCAGAGGATGCATGGTCAAGCACACGAGAATCGGATGCGGAGGGCCGCCCAGCGACGTCCGCCCCGCTTCGCTCAGCATAAACCTGTGCAATCTCGGCGACCATATCCGCCTCACGCACCTGCGCGCAAACGGGTACGCCCTTCGCGCGGAGTGCCCTACCTAGAGAGCACGACGCCGGCATATCCAGGTTGAGCTGGGCAAGTTCGTCCGCCCGCGTCAAGATTTCCTCGGGCGCACCGAGCATGGCAACGCGCCCCGCCCGAAACACCGCGACACGATCGGCCTCGGCGGCCTCCTCCATAACGTGCGTAATCATCACGATGGTCATGCCGCGTTCATGCAGCGCGTGACAGGCCTTCATAAGGCCCTTGCGCCCGCGCGGGTCGAGCATCGAGGAAGCCTCGTCCAATATGAGCACGCGCGGTTCCATGGCGAGCACGCCGGCAAGCGCCACGCGCTGCTTTTGGCCGCCCGAAAGTGCATGGGTCTCGTGGCGCTCAAAGCCCACCAGGTCCACACCCTTCAGCGCCTCGCGTACGCGCTGCGCAATTTGCGCCGATGGCACGCCAAGGTTTTCGGGACCAAACGCAACGTCATCTTCGACAAGCGTTGCCACCAGCTGATCATCGGGATTCTGGAACACCATGCCCGCGGTCGAACGAATGTCGTAGACCAGCTCGGGATCGGACGCGTCCATGCCGTTGATACGCACCGTGCCTGCATCGGGCTGCAGCAGCGCATTCAGATGCTTGGCAAACGTCGACTTGCCCGACCCATTGCCGCCGAGGATGCAGAAAAACTCGCCATCCTCGATGTTCAGATCGATACCGTCGAGCGCTGGCGTGACACCGTCATAGCTAAAGGAAACGCCTCGACAATCAATCATGCGCGGCCTTTGACCTGGTTCTTTTTAGGCGTGATGAGGTTGGAGACCGCCTTGTACACTGCAAGCGTGAGCACCGAGTTGAGCACGGTCTTGATAAGGTTGAACGGCAGCACGGCAGGAACCATGAGCGGAGCGATCGCATCGACCGAGCCATACCAGAACCATACGCCAATGGTAAGGTTTGCGACCATAGACAGCGCCGTAGCGGCAATGACGCCGAACACCAGGCCAATCACGGCACCCTTATAGGTATGCATCTTCTGGTAGACGATAGCCGCGGGCAGAATGTAGCCCAGCGTGGCAACCAGGTTCATAAGCGCACCGACCCAGTCACCCGTGGTGAGCGCGTGAATAACGATAGCCATAGCGGCAACAGCAGTACCGGCGCCGGGACCATACGCAAAACCGCACACCATCGCCGGCACCAGCGACGGGTCGTAGGTCAAAAACGGCGCCGAAGGAAGGATGGGCAGCTGCACGTACATAAACAGGGCGCCCAAGGCGCACATCAGCGCCATGGTAACGAGCTGTTTGGTGCTCCACCTATTCGTGTTCTCGAAATGGATATGCTGCGACTGTTCAGACATAAGATCACCTGCCTCTTTCATCCGGACTCTAACCGTTGGTACTGGGATCTCACCAGTTCAGCCGACATGCGAACCAACGCACGCACGGGTCGCGGACTCATCGGCTCGGACGCAGGCACCTCGCCTGCGCCACGGTGCCCCTCTGGCACCGTCCGATTTACCGCCAGTGGGGAATTTCACCCCGCCCTGAAACAGCAATTCCAAGTCTAGCACGGGCAGGCTTTCGCGCAAGCATGCCAAGGGTAATTTATAGTGGGGATCAGTTGCC